>DATNPK010000001.1 GCA_036703275.1 Coleofasciculaceae cyanobacterium
ACCTTGGGCTTGTAATTACGGATGAAACTCCTACTCTTCAAACTCTATGGCAATATGGTCTTCGTTTGCGAGTTGAAGAATTGTTTTTGGATAGCAAATCTGGAGCTTTTGGACTGGCTGATTCTCGTTTACGAGATGCTCAAAAACTGAATCATCTTTACTTGATAATAGCAGTAGCTATTCTTTACAGCACCATTAAAGGATGTATGGAAAGTCAAAAAAGCTACGCTAATCGGTCTGACCATAATCCGAACCATCGCTGCATAAATAAATGCTTCGACCGTTTCAGGTAGGACTTCATAATCGATAGTCAACCGCCGATAACGCATCAACCAGGCAAATGTTCGCTCTACAATCCAGCGCCAAGGTAAAACCTTAAAACCTTTTTTCTGAGTAGGTTTGACCACTTCCAAATCTAAATCATAATCCTCTTGAATCTGGTTGTGAAAATCCTTTCCTTGATAGCCTCCATCGGCGAAAAGTTTTTCTAATCGAGGGAATTGGTTTTTAATCTGCTCTAAAAGTTGAATAGCTCCCTTTTTTTGCGCCATATTAGCTGCTGTGACCATTACGACTAATAATAAGCCTAAAGTATGGACTAAAATATGTCGCTTGTGACCTTTGATGAGCTTGCCACCATCATATCCCACCTCAGTCGCTATATTCCGTAGTTTTGACTGATTGGCTATCCACAATAGCTGCCGAAGGAGTAATCTTTTTACTAACTTGAGTACGAACTTTTTTCCGAAGAGCTTGATTCAACTTCAGCCAAGTACCTTCGATACGCCAAATCCGAAAGTAATCATAAACTGTAGACCAAGGGGGTAAATCATGAGGCATTAACCGCCAAGGGCAACCAGAAGCCAGAATATAAAAGATAGCATTAATAATTTCCCTGAGATTGACAGTTCTGGGACGACCACCAGGTTTAGGAGGCGGAATTAACGGTTTAAGAATCGCCCATTGCGAATTAGAAATATCTGTGGAATAAGGTTTTCTTGTCGTCATCGCTCCTAGTTATTTTGTACTTAGGAGTTCTATTTTATACTTTCCATACATCCTCTAATTCAAGTGGCTCAGTAGTAAATACAGGAGTAGTTTTAATTTGGCGATTATCGCTAGCCAAAACTAAAGCGGTTTCATCTTTCCAGTAGGTTTGCTGATCATTGCTGATTTTGTATTTCCAACTGGGCTGGTATAAGAGTTTTCCCGATGGTGTTATTGTTTTCCAGCAATTCTAACGCGCAAACTTTATAGGTAATGGTAGGGTAGCTGCATGAACCTTTTACTTCAACATCGTTACCAAAGACAAATTGAGGATGCTGATAGCTATACTCGGTTTCATCGGGGTGAATATTAGTCGCAAATTCAATGGTGATTAACTCTCTTTCTCCTTTGGTGTCGATTACGGAAGAGATTTCTCGTTGTTGAATTAATGTTTCTGAACTAACAACACAGTTATTTGTCATTTCGTGATGCGCTCTTGCTTGGTGGTCGAATAATTCACACCACCCACGACCGTTAGGTTCGTAGAAGTTGTTGAAATTAGGACAAGTAGAACAAGTTTGTTCTATTACTGGCTTGGTAGTTGTAGCTAGTGCCCTAGCATACACCTTCGGATATGTCATGATATTAAGGGTTCTGTTGCAAAAAATTCAAACAGACAGAAAAACTCTGTGGATAACTAATTTTTCAGACGACAATCTCAAAGAGAGAATGAATAAAATTTCTTTGTCCCAAGACATCAGCTTTAGCTATATTTTCGATTTGACCTTTACGAATCGCATTCATAATTTCATACCCTCTTAAAGTTCGCCATGCTGTATGAAAATATTGAAAATATGATTTATATTTAGCTAACTTCTTGGCAAATCTATGATCTTGTTCGATTATGTTGTTGAGATATTTTTTTTGTCTCAATTTACACTCGTGAGATAAAAGTCCTTCTTGCTTTAATTATTCAAATGCTATGGGATAGGCTGCATTTTTATCTACATTAATTACGAATTGGTTGTCGATCATGTCTGGCTTTTAAGACTTTCTTTAGAAATCTTTTGGCTGCTTTATGGTCTCTTGAGGTACTGAACATAAAGTCTAAAGTCTCGCCATTACTATCTACAGCACGATATAAATACTTCCATTTTCCTTTTACTTTAATGTATGTCTCGTCTACTCTCCAAGAGTCATTAGTTGATTTAAGGTATTTTCTCGTTCTTTTCTCTATTTGATGGAGCATAAATCATTACCCATCTGTAGATTGTCGTGTGGTCTACAGATAACCCTCGATCTTTCATTATTTCTTCGAGATTCCTGTAACTAAGGGCATACTTTAAATACCAACGAACACAAAGTAAAATAATTTCTCCCTGAAAGTGTTTCCATTTAAATGGCTGCTTTGTGTTCATCGAGTCTCGTAGCTAACTAAGTTTTAGTCATGATACAAGCTTGACTTCATTTTTTGCAACACTACCAAAATTACTTGTATCCGTTTTGCTCCCAACGCCCCAGAACATATGCGAAGCGGTATGCTAAAGGACTAGCTCCGCGTCGTCCTTTAGGAGAACCCCATTGAAGATGTTTGGTTGTCTGCAAAACGCTTTGTACGAGAATTTTATGCTATTTGTTCTTCATTCGCGACGCGCAGCTATTATATGCGAAGCGGTATCCTTTAGGAGTCCTTTAGGGCGATCGCTAAAAGACTATTTGAATTAGCTACCGAACACCAAATTTTCGATTTTCCCAAACTTTCGCTTCACACGGTTCTTTTTCATGAATCATTTAGGATTGCTATCTGTGTCATGATTGGGTCGAACAGTTAATGATACTCGCTCCCAACAAGCTATTTTTTGATCAACAGGGTATGAGAGCTAAAAAACTTATCCTTTCATCCCTTTGACTGTGTTGTCACCCCGTGAGGGAATTCCCTTTAGTTTTAGCGAAAAAAACTAAGATGCTCCTGAAGCAGTTATTCTACATCGTGGAATAGATATACATCTTCCAAAACCTGTAATAACCTTTCTTCAATTGAATTAAGCACAGGGCGATTCAGCTTTTCTAGCCCCTTTAACAACCACATAGCAGCTTCATCCAGCTGCCCTACCTCGGATAATGCGGTCATCCTTGCTCCTAAATCCAGCATTTGCTCTGATTCATTTGGGCTAAACTTCATAGGCATTAAATCATCTACCGAGACAACGAACCGATCGTCCCAAGTGTCTATTAAACATTGATCTTGACTAACTTCTGCTACGACACACCAGCAATGGAGCTTACCTGAAACTCCAGATTTAATGCGACAGATTTCGCCCTCGGAAAAAGGATTTATAGGGGGATATTTCTGGTGTAAATAGGATTTGACTGCCGATTTGACGATGGTATAAGAAGGTACTTTTCCCAAATTTAAATCCACTGCCATAACCCAAACTTCACCAGCTTCAATAGGACTTAAATAAGCTTGAAAAATAGGTCGCAATTGCTTTTGTTTGGTGGGTAAGGGATCGTTTAGACCGTGGGTCTTTAAATATTATTCAATAGAATAATAAGTCTGGGCAGCTTTCATACATCGCTCGATGTAAAGCATCGTGAAACCGAAAACCGATTCACAATAAGATTCAAATCTATCGTAGTTATCGCGATACAATTGAAGACGCTTAATCGTCCGTAGTGCCTGACCTCGAAGCACAAACCCCGTCCGTACCTGATGCTCTAATACCAATTTAAATAGCATTCAGGGCAGATAGGGCATCGTTGATGAAAGAATAACCGGTGCTCGAAGCAATCACTTCTGGCGTTAACTCACATATAAGTTGATCGACTTTGGTTTGCAGTTGAGCCTGGGTTTTGAACCAA
>DATNPK010000002.1 GCA_036703275.1 Coleofasciculaceae cyanobacterium
GAACTGAAATTGCTTTTCGTAATTCGGCTAAGGTCTCTTCTTCTTCTGGATTTAGTTGAATACGCAGTGGTGCTGGCATGCTTATTTCATTTTTTCTCCTTATCTATCTTATATTTAATTACACCCATCTACTTAGAACAAGTTTGTTCTATTACTGGCTTGGTAGTTGTAGCTAGTGCCCTAGCATACACCTTCGGATATGTCATGATATTAAGTACCTTGATTTGAATGTTGAGGTTTAGGAGAGTAGTTGCCGAGCAAAGCTATACTGCTCTCCTTTTGCGTCGATAACTATGAAACCTTATTTGTTTTGCTGTAAAGAAAAATAGTTGTGTTTCACTCTTACTAATATATTAGTCTAATCAAATGGACTTTTCAATAATAGAGTCATTTGATTGTTGTATGTATTATCAAATAAACATTAAGATAGTTTATTAATCTATTAGACCATTTGATTGTGTTAAACTATACTTATCAATCTAATGGTCTAATGGAGGTGGTTAATTTTGTTAAAGACTATTTCTATGGATATGAGAGGGTTGAGAAAAAAAGCAGGAATATCACCTGAAGAAGCTGCTTTCAAACTGAGAGTAGCGGTTTCAACAATCAGAAATTGGGAAAGTGGCAAAACAGAACCTTCTTTGGGAGTGAGTAGAATTTCTGAACTACTTGCTCTCTATCAATGTAGTTTTGAGGAGCTAGAAGAGGGTGTTAGAAGTTCAAAACTTAAATCGGATAGTTAGAGAAGCTAAATTACCTCATACAACTTATAGGCGTTGCTGGATTGAGGTATGATTATTTAACTTGCGATCGCTAATTCTTCAATAAAATTACAGAAAAATGGATTGTCCTGAGTGTAAATCAACTAAGATTCAAAAAAATGGCAAAAAAAGAGGCAAGCAGAACTACCTTTGCGTTCAATGCGGTCGTCAATTCATTACAGAATACAATCAATATCAAGGCTACAGCGACGAATTCAAAAACGAATGTCTAAAACTTTATGTTAATGGCATGGGCTTTAGAGCCATAGAAAGAGTGAAAGGAGTTCACAACACGACAGTAATGGCTTGGGTAAAAGAGGTAAGTGAATTACTCCCAAATGCTTACGATCCAGAAACAACGCCACAAGTAGGGGAACTAGATGAATTAGAAACCTTTGTTAGTTCAAAAAAAACTAGATTTGGCTCTGGACAGCAGTAGACCATTTCAAACCAGGCATCTTAGCTTGGGTTTTAGGAGACCACAGTGTTGAAACCTTCAATCCTTTATGGAATGTAGTAGCAGCATGGCAATGTTATTTTTACGTCACGGACGGCTGGAAAGTCTATCCTCAATTTATTCCTGATGGCGACCAAATTATCTGTAAAACATATATGACCAGAATTGAAGGGGAAAATACTAGACTCAGACATTACCTTGCCCGATTACATCGAAAAACTCTGTGCTACTCAAAGTCTCTAGAAATGCTCGGATACTCGATTAGGTTACTAGTTCATTATCTTAAATTCTCCGATATTCCAGTACCTTATAGACAGAAATATTGTCATTCAAAGCGATCGCATTTCCCCTAGATCATACCTTTATCCAGCAACGCCAACTTATATTTTGCTTGTATTCCTGTAATTAATACTTAATTACGTACAAATGCAAAAACGATCGCTAGCCCTAAAAACAATTGCGATCGCCTTTGTACCAAATATCCCCGTAAAGGAATAATCAATTATGTACATTTTAAATGGTGTGGTGAAAAACTGCACCCTTCGTTGGACACAGACATTCAAAAACCGCTCAAAAGGGGAGGTGCAAGATGAGCATTTTAAGCACCTCGCCAGTAAACACTAGGCATTTCGACATGGAGATCGCGGCTGCATTGGGAAGCTTTGAAGCAGCAGGAATACTTCAGCAGTTACACTACTGGACACAAAAAGAAGGAATTGGCGTAATCATAGACCAGGCAAAATACATCTATAACACTTTCGAGCAGTGGGTAAAAAACCAATTTACTTTCCTGTTAGTATGGAAATTTAGAAAAGCAATGAGTTTATTACGTTCGCTCTCGATAGTCAAAGTTATTAGGTACAGATCGAAGGAGTGGAATCAGACAAATTATTACAATTTAAATTACGGTAAATTAAGGGAGTGGGCAGAGGCTCAAAGCATTGAAATCTCAGAGATGTGTAATAGCACAGCTCAATTGGTGAAAAGTCAAACTCTTGAGATGAAAGATAGTAAAGTCTCATTAAGTAGATGGGTGTAATTAAATATAAGATAGATAAGGAGAAAAAATGAAATAAGCATGCCAGCACCACTGCGTATTCAACTAAATCCAGAAGAAGAAGAGACCTTAGCCGAATTACGAAAAGCAATTTCAGTTCCATATCGGACTCGCGATCGCGCACATATGCTCAAATTAAATGCTCAGGGTAAAAACGTGCCAGAAATTGCCAGAATATTTAATTGTCACGAACACACAGTTAGAGCAACAATTAGACGTTGGGAAGCTAGAGGGTTAGTAGGATTATGGGAAGAACCTGGAAGAGGAACAAAAGCTAAGTGGAAAAGTGAAGATCTTGAATACATCGAAAATTGCTTAAATCAGGAGCAACGAACTTATAACAGCACTCAACTGGCCCGAAAACTAAAACAGGAAAGAGCGGTAAATTTAAGTAGCGATCGCCTAAGAAGAATCTTAAAAAAAAAGATATTGCTGGAAAAGAACCAGACAGAGCAACAGAAAAAAACAAAATCAACATTTCAAAGCAATTAAAAAAGCTGACTTAGACATGCTAAAAATTGCAGTTAAGGAAGGATACATCGACTTGAAATATCTAGATGAGGCAGGGTTTTGTCTATGGAGTCCAGTTAGCTACAGTTACAGCTTAATTGGAGAGCAGAAGTGTCTGGAACAAAGTCAGAAACGATATGGTTCAAGAATCAGTATTTTGGGTCTATGGCAAGAAGGAAAAAGTTTTGAATATGGTCTAGCTCAAGGTGGTTTCAAGAGTCAAAGCTATATCAAAGTAATGAACTCGATTGCCCAAAAAGCTGCTTCTTTATTTGAGAAAACAGGAAAATTGACTGTTGTTGTTCAAGATAACAGTCCGATACATAAAAGTCACGAAGTTCGTGCTTGTTGGCGCAATTGGTCAGAGCAAGGGTTATTATTATTTTTTCTTCCTGCTTATTGTCCAGAATTGAATGAAATTGAAACGCAGTGGCATCAACTCAAAACTCATGAAATTGCGGGGCGTATCTTTGACAATGAATACGATCTGGCTATGACAATTATTCAAGCAATGAATCGAAGAAGTAAACAAGGCGATTACCACTTGAAGCGTTTTATATTTAATTCTGCCTAGCTACTTATATAGAGACAAAGAATACACCAAAAAAGAAAAAATAAAGCAAAAGAGCGATCACCTTATCAACAAATTAAACACGCTTGCTGCTGCATCGCCTAAAACAGCTCTAGAAGGAAGCAGGAGGCAAAAAAGTAATAATCCTCATTCAGCAGAGTTAATTGCTTCTTCTCGCCAGAAAAACGTTAAATCAGAACAGAATGAGCAAAACATAAGTGGAGAAACAAATATCGCTAGACTTGACTATATAGTCAACAGTAATTGGAAAGAATTAATACCGCTATTGGATAGTACAGGGATACCAATAAACAAAACAGTGACCAATCTGTTAAAGCTATATCCATCTGAGAAAGTAAATGCGGCGATTACCATAGTTAAGGTGAGAAAGCGAGAGCAATATATACCAAACCTTTCAGGGTATTTTGTATCAGCGTTGAAGGGAGACTGGGCGGATAAAACATTAGTCAGCGCTCGAGAATCGTCCGAATCGGATAGGCAAGTAGATAGCGCTACAGTGTTTAGGCATTGGTATGACTTGGCTAGGGAACTGGGCTATTGTTCAGGTCAGGAAGTGCGAGATGCTGAGCAATGGATTTGTTTATCAGGAACTTGGGAGAAATGGGAAAATGCGCTACAAAGAGGTTACAGCCTTGGTTATTTGAAGCAGATAATGAAGCGAAATAAGGGTCAATAAGCTAGTCAGGACTATGAGTTATTGAGCCACTGATCAAGGTCATCAAGAGTCTGAAAATCAAGCAAATCATCAGTCAGAGAGTCTAACTGACTTGGCTCTAAAGACTTAATCTGCTCGGCGATTGCGTCAGGAAGAGTGCCGAATTTACGATTTAATTGTCTTAAAATAGTACTGCTTTGACCTTTGGTAATACTTTTACGTTCCCAACTAGTAGTAAAGTAATTTCCATGATTTGCTCTTGTTGTTCTAGTTTTATTGTACTTAATTGAGACTGAAAATTTGCTTCCTCTTTTGGATTGAGGTTGAGATAAGTATCGACAAAACCTGAAATAAGCTGCATTCTAGCAGGGTCGAGTTGGAGAGTAACCATGAGACGGAGACACTCAGCTTTAACTTGAGGGCGATCGCTTTTATCAATCTTCATCTTACTCATCAAAGCAGCAGCAACAGGATTCTTCAGCAGAAGAAAGTCGCGCCAATTGAGACGATTAAGCTGAACAATCTCATAATCGAAATTTAAAACTTGTTTGTCAGGAAAATCAAGGACAAAATTACTCTTGTCGATTTCCTCTTGGTAATTGCAGCTGTTTAAAATTAGATAACCAGAGAGTTATTCTGTCTGTCTCAACTTTTGGCGACAGAATCCGATTTTATGCTGTACTTTTGCTAGCATTGTAAATCTGCCAATGAAGCTTTCAAGAAGCATCTACACTAGAGTTAATCTATTTGCTCAAGTTTTTTGAGCTGTGAAGCAATGAAAGGAAGCTTTGGTGCTAAAAAGAAACCTGTCAAACTAGCAAATAAGATTGGTGTCAGAGGACTAAAACCCGTTAGCTTTGAGAGTAGGATAGTTGTACTAATAGGAGTTCGGGTGACAGTTGCATTGAGGGCAGCCATAATACAGATAATGGCAAAAGCAGAATTTACTCCAGTAGAAATATCGGCTAGTGCCTCATCTATACAAGCTCCCGTAAAAAATAAAGGAATAATAATTCCACCCCTCCAACCTCCAGTCACAGTAATCGTGATCGCTTACATCTGGTACGGTCAATTTAGAAATTGCTTTACTCAATATTCTCCAGGTAATAGTATATCGCCTCAATCCCTTTATCGCCTGGATTGCTCGCCATCTATTACGCTTTTCCATTCCTTTAATCTCGCCACCCAACTTAGTCGTGGGACGAGAAATAGTACTAGAATTAGTTCAAGAACGAGCTAATGTAGATAATTTACGCGAGCAAGTTTTAGAACTATTATCAAACAACCAAAAACGTCACCAAATGTTGGATGATTATTATCATATGCGTTCGTTGTTGGCAAAAGTCGGAGTATGCGATCGCGCGGCTAGAGAAATCTTAAATTTTCTGACGGTAAAAGAATAAAGTTTTTTTTAAGGGAACGCGATCAAACCTGCCAAATTGGCCACATTAGCTAGGGCTTAAAATTTATATTAGGTCTATCAGCATCGAACGAGTGCGAGTGAGCATTGGTCAATCTGCACGCGCTCGAAGAGACCTTGATCGAGTGACAATCAATTTGTTGAAGTATAGGAGAATTTAGTTTTATGAATCATCCTTTTGAACTAGAGCTTAGCGATCTAGAAACCATAGATCTAGACTTTGAAGAACAGCTAACCAATGAAGAAACTGCACGAATTGGGGGCGGCAAACATAGCGATATAGTTTGTATCTCCGCACCATGTCCGGGAAGTGAAGGAGGAGACGATCCTGGCAAACCTTGGCCTACAAGACCCCGACCTAGCAAAAAACATGGGCCTAAAAGTCCCCGACCCGGCAAACATAAGCCTCCTGAGTTCACTACCCTAGCTATTGGGGAAGAAGGAGGAGACTATAACGAATTTTAACCAAAGCCCTATTTGAAGCCGGTTAATATTTTTTCGACCGATGATTGTGCTTGGGTCGAGTTTGATTCATCATGGTTAATTCCACGAACATTTTGATTTTGGGTAATGCTTCAGATGCTCATGCCGCGCATATAGAGCAGGCTCTCACCCAAGCAGGAGCAACAGTAGATTATTGGAATACTCGTTTGTTTCCCACTCAGTTACGGATTTCTTGGCGACCCGATACTCTGGCAGGCGAACTAATGCTACCCAAGGGTCGTCAATTGAATTTTCAAAACATTAAGAGTGTTTTTTGGCGAAATTTTTCCAGCGTTTCCGTTCCCTCATTAAAAGATTCGCACCAACAACAGGTAGCATTTAACGATTCGATGAGCGCGTTGCGATCGCTAATGCAGGCTTGTCCAGCTCGCTGGATCAATTCTTGGCAAGCATATCAGTTTCATAAAGAGAAACCGCTGCAGCTTTGTAAAGTCAAACAAATAGGAGTGGAGATTCCAGCTACCTTAATTGGTAACAGTCCAGAGCGCATAACCGAGTTTGCCAAAATTTACGACCGAGTCATTTTTAAGCCAGTCTATGGTGGCGCGCATACTCAATTTCTTACTAAGGAGCTTTTAGAACCTCAAAGATTGAGTCGAGTTCTAAGCATTTCTCCCGTAACTATACAAGAGTATATTCCAGGCACTAATATTCGCAGTTACGTTATTGATGGCTCGGTCTATACTGCTGAAATTCGCAGCCCTGCTTTGGACTTTCGCGAAGATAGAGAAGCTGAGTTATTACCAGTCAAGTTACCACCTTTAGTGCAACAGCAATGTCTGACAATTGCCAAGGCATTAATGTTAGAGTGGACGGCTATCGATTGGCGCAGAAAGCCAACAGGAGAATATATATTTTTAGAAGCAAATCCCAGTCCGATGTTTATTCATTTCGAGCGTCAGACTGGTTTTGCTATTACCGAACGACTAGTCAATCTTTTGATGCGCTAAAACAACGAGGGATGATGTTATTAACATCGCCATAATAATCGAGAATTTCGTGAGTCCGCAGCACCATCGACTCCATTAGAACTGCCATGTTTTTCTTCACTACCAACTGTTCCTCTGACAGCACGTAGGGCACTTCTGCTAGAAGAAACTCTGTCAGGTGATCGTGCGCTCCTTCTTCGTTGATACGAGCGTGTAGCAAAATGGGTCGGTCGAATTCAGGAGGTAAATCTAAAACTCGACATTGCCGTTGAAATAACTCGTAAAACTGCTTATCGTCTTCCTCAAACAGAATGAGTGCGGCTTTAAAACTTAGAGGATGCTGTCGCGCAAATACTCCTAAATTGGAACAGACTGCAAAAGTCATGGGTAGTGGCTGCATCTGTTTTATTTGCTCCTTTTTAATGTTTCCCAATTTGACTTTTGAATTGAACTCTTCCGAACCTGGATGTGATTGGCAACAATTCTGTTCTTGGGAAAACGGTAAGTTAATCCAGAAAAACACTGATCCCTTTTACCAACAATCTCCTCTCCAATGTCCTGAGTGCCATGAAGATTACTACCCTGCAATCAACCTCCAAGGCAACATTACTTTTTCTGAATGTTACAAATGTAGTTGGTCTGAATATTAACCAACTTCAAATTTTTCGTGATCGCTATAATCTCAATTCCCAATCCAAAAATTTTAATTACTCGTTTTGAACAACCTTACAACTCCCATCAACATTGTCTTACCACTTGCCAATATCGACGAGACTCTTGACTAGAAAATTGCTCCTGGACGCATTATCGACGACCATTTGTACGTAAAATAAGCATTTACAGCTTTAGATTTATATAAACAAATAATTATACAAATCTAGGATTAGTTATTTAACACAATTTGTAAATAACTAATCCTGTAGTTCAATAACTGTTGATAACAATAAAGCTCTTAACAATTAATTCGATGATCATTCAGAGCTATAGATATTAGCGGTCATAGTTTTAATTCTTCTTTTAGTAGAAGATAATTTTCGTTTTGCTAACCTATTAGCTGCATCTTCGACAATTGAATGATGCTCACTAGAAGTTAACGCATAATGTACAGCCGCTTCGATAAAAGTGTCCCAACTGACTTGTTTGTGATGAAATAAATATTCATCCAACTGATTGCGAAGATTCACTTCAAAGGCTATGGATTTAGGTTTGGCAGTAGTCACCAAATCCAAATCATTACTTTCTTGTTGAACTGCTGCTATGTTTGCTTGAGTGCCTGAAGCTAAAGACGGACGTTGAGGAGGATTAAATCCATCTTCAGACCGAGGTGGAACTTTTTTATTTGTCTTCTTTTTATTTAACTGAGCGTAAATATCCTCGGTCATACTAAATGCCCTAACTCCTCTAATTGTTCAGCTAATACATCAAAGGGATAAGAAAGTTCCCCAAAATCAATATCTTCTAAAGTTATATTTCGATTTATAGCTTTCTCTGGTTGAACTGATTCTACCCAAGGGGGTAAAAGTTGCTCTGGATCGATCCTTGAAGATATCTGTTCTAATGCTTTTTTACCTTCTAAAGATCGATTTAGACCGAACAGGCGATCTCGAAAAGGTAATACTGCTAATAGTTTGGTGTTGATAATTTTAGAATTATTTAAAGTGGCGATCGCATTTAAAGTTCGCTCGAGACAGATAACACCCTTACTCTTAGTCTCTACAGGAACACAAACATAGTCGGAAGCTCCTATTCCAGTTTGGCAAAGTTGACTTTTCTGGGGAGGAGTATCAATTAGACAGTAATCAAATTTAAATTCATCTTTTACTAAATCTAGCTGATTACGTAATTTGACTATTCCAAACCCACTAGAGGCTAGATAATCGTTAGCTATTTCTAGACCTTCATCACTAGGAATAATAAACAAATTATTTACCATTTCGACTGGATAAATACAATCCGCAACGCAATTAAAATTCCCCTGAATAAATTCCAAACAGCTAGGCTCATCTGGATCCAAACTTACTCTTAAGTAAGTAGATAAGTTGTGCTGAGGGTCGAGATCGACAACTAAAACTTTATGTCCTTTAGAGGCTAATTTTTTGCCCAGAAAATAAATTAAAGTCGTTTTTCCTTGTCCTCCACTGAGACTGGTCGAAGTTATGGTTAGCATAATTCTTTAATTCATTTGTAAATTCCAGTAAATACTAACTTAACTATTTACATTGTCAAGAATTAGTTCTGATATTCAAACATAATTTAATATTTTAGTTTAAATATTAAATTATACTAACTTTGATTTATGTAATTCTTTATTTATGTAAATCAAAGTCTCAATAGCCTTTCTCATAAGTATTTTTGATTTTAGTCATCCAACGGAATAAGCATCTTGGCTTTCTCTCCCCCGCACACTCTCGACTCAGAATAGAGAAAACATCAATGCCCACGAATAAGCTTTCTCGATCTCTTTCAGGACTTTTGTGTATGACAATCTCGACTTACAGGGGAGCATCCCACTTTTGCATTGAGTAAAAATGCTTAGATTATTATGCTGTTAAAAGAAAAAATTTTATTTAATCAAAGATGACACTAGAAGAGCAAGTTAAAAGTAACGTTGTTAAAGACGGTTAAAGGTTTTTTAGCAGAGCGCAATCCTGATGTCTTTACATTACAAGACATAATTGACCATCTCTATTCCAAAAAACAACAATCAAACTGGTCGAAAAATCGAGTAACTAAAATACGTCAAGCGATCGCTAATGTGTTGGGAAGAAATAGTGGTTGTGTCGCAAAAACTGAGATAGGGCAGCAAAAATCTAGAAGAAGAAAAGATTTAGGCAGCTACTCCGAAGATTTGATTAATAAAACAGATCTGTCCTATGACATCTCGTTTTTCTACATTCACAATCTGTCCCTTGCCGATTATATTCATCGCTTCATATCCTTTGATAGTTCTTCGGGCTGAATTAAAAAAACCAAAACTCATTCCAGGATTAATCAAATGTTTTACTCCACGATGATCCTGCTCAACCATATTATTCAAGTACTTGACCTGTCTGAGTTCGGTATCTTCAGGTAAAATGCTAGACTTCTTGAGCAGCTCAATTGCTGGCGGATAAGAAGGATTCTTATCGACATTGATGGCGAGACAGGCGGAACTTGCTTCCGCATCTGTAATCGCCATGTTGATTACTCTTGGTTCTTGAATATGAGTCCGTTTAAGTACTTTGAGTCAAAAGCGTTTAGCCGCATTGGTATCTCGTTTTGCCGTCAAGAGAAAGTCCAAGGTCTTACCTTCACTGTCAACGGCACGAT
>DATNPK010000003.1 GCA_036703275.1 Coleofasciculaceae cyanobacterium
GTTCCCAAGGCAGCGCGTTGCGGAGGTTCCCTCCGTTGAAGCGACTGCCGCCCCGTTATAGGAACTGTCGAGGTTGGGTAAGAATATTCTTACAAGGCGCGTTTTGAGTGGGAAGCTTCCCACTCAAAAGCCGCCGCCCAAGTATAGCGATATGCGAAGCGGTATCCTTTAGGACTGCTTCAAGAAGCTTCGAGACCGAAGGGCGGAGTGCGGTTTATCCGTGAATCCGTGATTGGCAAATGCTTACTTCATACCCCTTCGCGACGCGGAGCTAGTCCTTTAGGGCATATGGGTGTGGACATCAATTAATTATTACCTTCGAGAAATTCTGGCAGTTGAGATTGGGTGCCGTAGTGGTCAAACCTTTAGAAAACTCTGGAGAAAAATCAAAGCTTGGAATAGCAACAGGTTATTTAACCGATGGATACTGTGTTTACGCCAATTACATCGAGCCAAAGAAGCATAAAGTACTTCCGAAAACTCAACTAACTAGAGTCAAAGGGAAAAATACTCGACTCAGACATTATTTAGCAAGGCTAAAACGGCAGACTTTGTGTTACTCGAAATCTGTTTCGATGTTGAGTCATTCGATAACATTACTGATGCACTACCTAAGAGTTAAACAAATACCGCTACCTATTCGTAACACCCCGTAATTCTGCAACGCCCAAGGTCTCAGCTTAAATGCGCCATTTTTCCTATTTAAGCTATGCGCAACCGTTCAATATCTCGAAGCGGCGGCGCACCAAATAAACGAGAATATTCCCGGCTAAACTGAGATGGACTCTGATAACCAACTTGATAAGCAGCACTGGTCGCATCGGAGTTTTCAGCAAGCATCAGGCGACGCGCTTCCAATAGTCTTAAGTGCTTTTGATATTGCAGCGGACTCATTGAGGTTACTTTCTTAAAGTGGTGATGAAACGAGGAAGGCGACATACAAGCCTGCCCAGCCAGATCTTCAATCGGCATCAGTTTGGTAAAATTAGCCTTAATCAGTTTAATCGTTTCAGCAATGCGCTGCATCGTGCTGCCCGATGTGGCAATCTGGCGAACTGCTTCGCTTTGTTCACCCATCAACAGGCGATAATAGATTTCGCGGATAATCATTGGTGACAGAATCGGTATGTCCTGTGGCGTATCCAAAAGCCGGGTTAGTCTGAGCGCGCAATCGAGCAGCGGTGCATCAGCATTGCTGACAAACAAGCCTTTAATCGAGTTTTCTTTTTTACTGGTAATGCTCATTCCTAGAGGCTCTGCTGTCGCCTTAATTTCTGCCAGAATATCACAAATTTGGCGTAAGTCTAATTTTAGCTTTAAGGCTAAATAAGGCTCTTTTGGAGTCGCTTGTACTACAAAGGCTTTTAATGGCAGATCGACTGAGATCACTAGATATTGAGCCACTCTATAAGGATAGCTTTCTTGGCCTAACAGTACTGTTTTCGCGCCTTGAATGATAATGACCAGAATCGGTTCGCAAACATCGTGTAGGGATGTGGAAACAGAAGATTCTCGTCTAAATTTCAGCTTGTCGATCGCGGTTGAATGAGAACCATTCCCCTGACCATCAGTGTGTCGAGTGAGTAATGCCCCTAATTTTTCACATTCATAGTCGAGTTCGGGGTGGTTAATGATCTCGATCGCCATATTAGTTTTTTCACTCACTTTAGCAGTGTTGCTAGTAAGCACTATAGCGCAACTTCTTCCATCCATACAGTCTTACTATTGGAGGATTAGGCAATAAACGGCGAGGTCTAGGCATTGAAAACCCTGTTTACGACCTATAGCATGAACACATCTGAATAAACAAAGTAAAAGGATAAGGCAATGACGAACGGCAACCCGGAAGGGGATGCAATACCCAATAACGATTATTCTCCTCCAGCAATGAGGCAAATTGTTTCCCGTCGGTCTGCACTTGGACTGTTAGGACTTGGTGCTGCCGCCGCTGCTTTGATGCCCACTCTTTCCAAAACCGCACAGGCACAGAATCGAACCCAAAATCAACCGTTGCAACCTGCTTCCAACCAACCATCGCAGATCATCACGAAAGAGATCCCACGCACACAGGAGAAACTACCTGCGATCGGGCTGGGAACATTCATGACATTTGATGTTTTGTCCGATCGGCCCCGCGATCATCTTCAACAAGTGATGCGCCGCTTTTGGGATGCAGGCGGCCGACTGGTGGATACCTCACTGCTCTATGGTATGTCAGAAGTAAACGTGGGCGAATTTGCCAGAACACTGGGCTTGACCAATGATTTATTTATTACTAACAAAACCTGGGCAACTGGCGAGTATCTGGGCGATCCCAGTCAGGCACAGCGTCAATTGGAACAAACACTGAAGCGACTATCGCGCGAGCGCATTGATGTGATGCAGGTTCATAGCTTGGTGAATGTAGACGCGATTTTAGCCCTGCTAAAGGCATGGAAAAAAGAAGGTAAAATTCGCTACGTGGGCGTTACTTACCACGATCCCTTGTACTTTGCTGCGCTTGAGCAGTGGATCGACAAAGGCGATCTGGACTTTGTTCAAGTTCGCTACTCAATTCGTCAGCGTGAAGTCGAAGATAGAATTCTTCCAGCGGCGGCGGCACGAGGAACCGCAGTCTTAGCCAATATGCCCTTTGAGAAAGCCCGTCTTTTTGAATTGGTGAGGGGGCAACCACTGCCCGATTTTGCCAACGAGATTGGCTGCGAGAACTGGGCGCAGTTTTTCCTCAAATATGTGATTTCTCACCCTGTTCTCACTGCGCTTCCCGCGACCACAAACCCCGACCACGTTGTTGAGAATATGGGGGCATTAAAAGGATCGCTACCCGACAACTTAATGCGTACTCGGATGGTGAAACATATGGAAAGCCTTCCCGGTTTTGACAAACTTCTCCAAACGTCCTGGTATCCCGGTAAGAATTTTAATGGCTTGGTTCGCCTGCCAAATCCACGTCCAATCGGTTGAAATGGAGTGATGTATTATGCTGTCTAGATATTTGTTTTCTCTGTCTATCCCAATCTTTTTGGTCGTTGCGCTGTATTCGCCCCTACTTAGTCAAGCGCAAAGCCAGATGTCGTATTGGACTAAAGCTGCGCCACCAACGGTCGCTCGGCAAGAGCTTTATCCAGAAGTTCTGAACGGAAAAATTTACGTGGCTGGCGGTCTACTCACCCCAAACACTCGATTTTCAGATCATTTCGAGTCTTACGATCCTGTCAAAGATGCCTGGACACAATTGCGATCGCTACCCGAAGCCCGCCATCACATTACGCTGTCTGCAATCAATGGTTTACTCTACGGTGTTGGCGGTTTCACAGGTGGTTTTCCGGACTGGCGCGCACAGACTACGATGTTTGTCTACAATCCTGGCTCGAATACTTGGACTAAAGGGACTGACCTGCCAGTGGCTCGCGCAGAGGGCGTATCCGCAGTAGTGGATGACATAGATATACTTAATCGGCGGGCGCATTCGAGCCACTGAGGACGCTCGGCTGTTCAATGACCACATCGATAGTGTGCCAAACGAAGTATTTAATCCGACGACCAAGCGCTGGTTGCGCCGTGCCAATCAGGGTCTGCCGTCATTGATGGAAAGATCTATGTAGTTGGTGGTCGCAAGTTCATCAAGAATGCTGATGGTACTACGCGCCAAATCAACGTTCCAACTCTTGAGGTTTACGATCCGAAGCTTGATCGTTGGCAAACGCGATCGCCGATGCCTCAAGCGCGAGGTTGCCGCCAGACCCCCTCTCGCTTGAGGCAAGTTTTACGTTTTTGGCGGCGAACAGTGGGTTCCAGAACAGAAAGTTTTCGCCGAAAGTTGGGTATACGGCCCGAAAACTGATGCTTGGTCAGTATTACCGTCCTTGCCAACACCACTACACGGATTGGGGGCATCGGCTGCTGGAAATCGAATCTTTGTCTTTGGGGGTGGAACTAAAACAGGCGGAAATGCAGCTACAGCTTTACACGAAGTGCTGGTGTTATCTACTCAGTGAGCAATACCTCAATTATGTCTTTCTCAATAGATTTAAGTCGCATCACATGAATGCGATCGCCCTACTCTACTTATTAGACAAACGCCATTCCCAAGGTAGTTGAGGATTGCCGTTCCAAATTTTCTCGCTTTTTCCTGTTTTGCCATCCCCTCTGCCATAATTAACTCATCTTGAATCGGACAACTATCAAAATATTGGGCATAGTGCCAAGCGTAACCAGCCCGAACAGTCTCAAGATTTAAGCTAATAGCCGAGTTTTTTCTATCCTGAACATAAACCTCTGCCACAGTTCGCCCGTATCTATCCTTTTCAATTTGAGTTGGGATAATCTCTCTGTAATTGTCACAAAGCTCTTGATTCAACCTCACCTAAAGGATGAGTAGAACTGACAACATGTTTGACTTTGTTGACGTAAATTGTACCACCAGTAATTGCTCAAATAGGCGAAAATCGTATTTACAAAAATACTTTTTTGAAGACTACTCATCATCATTGGATATGTCTTGCTCGCCTTTAGATAGATAGAGGTGAACGCGATTGCGATAGCTAGCCGTAGGCATCGCTTGTCCAAGTAGCTACTCTGCCAAAAAAATCGGCATTTCATGAACCAAAAATTTTTCTAAAGAAAGATGCGTTAACAAAAATTAGTAAGAAAAGGAATGTTAAGAGTGACGTGATTTATCTTTAGTTCCCGCCGATGTATTTTGCTAATCCCATAAAAACTATCCCTGAAGCTGGTCAATTAGTTACTCTAAGAGGTCGTCGTTTTTGCGTTACGGATGTCTGCGCCTCAACTAGTTCTACTAATGTTGTAAGGAGCCGGCAAACTGCGAACCATCATTTAGTTAAAGTAAAGTCAGTGGAGGATGACGATCTGGGTGCAGAATTAGAAGTTATTTGGGAGTTGGAAATAGATGCTGCTACCTATGAAACGAGGGAACTACCTTATCCCGAAGGTTTTGATTGGGCCGATCGCCTGGATGCTTTTTTGGATGCAGTACGTTGGGGAGCAGCTTCTTCGGCAGATGTGCGAAATATTCAGTCTCCTTTTCGCAGTGGCATTGATATTGAGGATTATCAGTTAGATCCCGTAGTTAGAGCGATTCAAATGCCTCGCGTGAGCTTGTTAATTGCCGATGATGTTGGCTTAGGTAAAACTATCGAAGCTGGTCTGGTGGCTCAAGAGATGATGCTCAGACAGCGTGTACAGAAGATCTTGGTTGTCTGTCCTTCCTCGCTACAGGTGCAGTGGCAACAGCAAATGCGCGATAAATTTGGTTTGGATTTTCGCATTGTTAATAGCGAGTTGATGAAGCAGTTAAGAAGAACCAGAGGTATTCACGTCAATCCTTGGACTCACTATCCACGTCTAATTACTTCTATTGATTTTCTCAAGCGCGATCGCCCGTTGAGGTTAATGAGAGAAGTTTTACCCCAAGAAGGAGAATCAATCTATCCTCGTCGCTTCGATCTTTTGATTGTGGATGAAGCCCATAACGTTGCCCCATCGGGAAGTGGTAACTATGCTATCGATTCTCAACGAACGGCAGCTATTAGGTTACTCGCTCCGCATTTTGAACACAAAATGTTTTTGAGCGCCACGCCCCACAATGGTTATCCAGAAAGCTTTACCGCGCTGTTAGAGTTGCTCGATTCTCAACGATTTGCCAGAGGAGTAACTCCAGATCGTTCTCAGTTAGAAGTGGTAATGGTGCGCCGTCTTAAAAGGGAGCTACCGCCCAAATGGGATGGTACGCCTCGTTTTCCCCAAAGGCAATTGGAAGCGATCGCCGTTGACTATACGACGGGCGAAAAAGCGGTTAATCGGATGTTGGGAGAATACACCCAACTAAGACGTAAAAATGCTCAGGATAACGTGGAACTTTATTCAACTGAGTTTGTCTTGAAGTTGCTGAAAAAAAGGCTGTTTTCCTCCCCTGCTGCTTTTTTAACTACATTAGAAAAACATCAAGAATCTATCGAGTTCAAACACCGAAAATCTCGCACCAGTCTGCAAAAGACAAACTTAGGGATTTTACGTCGTCAGCTAACAGGTTTAGAAGAAGATTTTGCCGATGACGAAGCCTATGAAGATACCACTAGCAGCGTTTTAGATATTACCTCCCGTTTGTTTTCTGAATTAAATACAGAGGAAAAACAGCTTTTAGAGCAAATGCTAGATTGGGCAGAAACCGCAGAGAGAAATCCCGATACTAAAGCCCAGCAGTTATTGGCATGGTTAGAAGAAATAATTCGACCTGGTGGCAAGTGGTCGAATGAAAGGGTAATTATTTTTACCGAGTATCGGGCTACGCAAAAATGGCTTTACGATCTTTTAGCGAATCGTGGTTTTGCTAAAGATAATCGGCTGATGACCATGTACGGCGGTATTAATCCCGATGAAAGAGAAAAAGTCAAAGCAGCTTTTCAAGCTAATCCTGAAGTATCATCAGTTCGTATTCTCTTGGCTACCGATGCAGCCTCAGAAGGTTTGGATTTACAGAATTACTGTTCTAATCTAATTCACTACGAAATCCCCTGGAATCCCAATCGCATGGAGCAACGTAACGGCAGGATTGACCGTCACGGACAAAAAGCTTCAGAGGTTAAAATCTATCATTTTGTGGGTAAAAACTATGCTCAAACTAGCACTCAGGGAGTAAGCCCAGGAGAGTTAGACGGAGATTTGGAATTTTTAATGCGGGCAGCCCTGAAGGTAAATAACATTCGGGAAGATTTAGGCAAAGTTAGTTCTGTAATTGCTAGTCAAGTAGAAGAAGCCATGCTGGGTAAGCGGACTACTTTAAATACCGAACAAGCTGAAGAACAGGGTGTAGCAGTACGGAAGATGTTTAAGTTTGAGCGTCAGATCAACGATCGCATTGCCCAACTTAAAGAACATCTAGACGAAACCCGCAGCACTTTAAGACTCGAACCTAAAAATATCGAAACCGTAGTTAAAATTGGTTTGGAATTAGCCGAACAGCAACCTCTTCAGCCCGTTCCTGAAACTAAAGAAATTTATTATCTACCTGCTTTTAAAGGCAGTTGGGTTAACTGTACCCAAAGATTGTCAGACCCCCATACGGGAGAAATTCGGGCAGTGACTTTTAATCTTGATCTGACTAGAGGGCGAGAAGACTTAGTTTTAATTCACCTCAATCATCCTCTGGTGCAGATGTGTTTGCGTTTATTACGGGCAGAAGTTTGGTCGCGGGGTAGCCAGAAAAATCTCCATAGAGTAACTGCAAAAGTTGTACCAAATGGCGTTCTAGAATTTCCCGCAGTGGTGGCTTATGGCAGACTTTTAATTTTGGGTAACGACAGCCAAAAACTCCACGAAGAAGTAATTACCGCAGGGGGCATTCTCAAAGAAGGTCGTTTTAGTCGGCTCAATGTGCTAAAAATTAGCGAGGCTTTGACTGCTGCTAATGCTGGTGAAATTGCGGACGGGCGCGGTCTTGGGGGTTTCCCCCATAAGCGACCCGTTCAAGACAAAGATTCAATCAAAGAGAGTCTGGTAAAACTGTGGAATAGCTATCAAGAACCTCTGCTTAATAGCTTAGAAAAACGCTCAGAAGAACGTACTCAAGCTCTGGAAAAATCTCTGCAAAGAAGATGCGATCAAGAAGTAGCAGACCTCACTGCCATCCTGACGGAGTTACAGCATAGTATCGAACAGGAATTAGCTGAGTTTGCCAAACCCCTCCAGTTAAAGCTGGATCTATTTAATGATGCCGAACAGCAGCAGCTAGAGAGCAATCGCAATAGTCTCAAAGCCAGATTAGAAGATATTCCCCAGGAAATCGAACAGGAAACCAAGTTAATCAAAGACCGCTTTGGCAATTTGAGTTCGCGTCTTTTTCCTCTAGCGATCGCATTTTTGATTCCACAAAAGTATGCTTAATTAAAACCTAAAAAACGCGCTTAAATCGGCATTTTTGGGCATAAATGTTGGCTTAAGGGACAAAAAAGCGAACTTTAGAGCTATAAGACCTGTTTTATACGGTCATCATAAAGTTCTTTTATAAATTTTTTTAATATGTCTGTCTCTCGTCATCATGCTGAATGGCTTTCTTTAGTAGAAGCCCAAGGTGCTTTTTTAAGCATTGAAGAGTTATTAAAGGTTTTTCCTCAAGGGTTAGATGCCCACGAACCCGAACACTTTAATTTGCTCAAGATTGCTTATGACGAGTGGTCGTATGAGAAATTTAATCCAGAGATTCATCGCGCCTGGATTGATTGGGTATTAGAGAATAGTTTAGAATTTCCTGCCGATTTACTTCAGCAACGGCAACAGATTGCTCCCAGTCTGACGGTTAAAGTAGGGCAGTATGGGGATTTGAGTCCCGATCTGGTTTTAGTCGAACCCGATACAGGTAAACCGCAATTACTGATTCAAATTGTGCCTTTCGACCAGGGTTTAGAAAAGTCTTATAAAAATTCTCGGTGGAAAGCTTCCCCTGCCACGCGGATGCTGGAACTTTTGCGGGGGACAAATATTAGTTTGGGTTTGCTGACGAATGGCGAACAGTGGATGCTAGTGTATGCACCCCCAGGGCAAAGCAGCAGCTTTATATCTTGGTATAGCCATCTTTGGGTAGAGGAAAAAGTCACTCTCAGAGCGTTTCGTTCTTTATTAGGAGTGAGGCGGTTTTTTGCTGTAGAAGCTGAACAGACTCTGATTAAATTATTCCAGAAGAGTAAGGATTCACAGAAAGAGGTAACAGACCAATTAGGTAAGCAGGTTCTCAAAGCGGTTGAGGTTTTAGTTCAAAAAATCGATAAGTTAGACCAGGATCGAGGTTTGCTTAAGGATGTTTCGTCAGAGAAGTTATACGAATCGGCATTAGTGGTGATGATGCGGTTGGTGTTTCTCTTTTGTGCGGAGGAAAAGGGTTTGTTACTGACTGGTAATAGTCTTTATGACAAATCCTATGCCGTTTCAACGATTCGGGAAGAGTTGAGAACTCAAGCAGACAGTTATGGGGAAGAAATATTAGAGCGTCGTTATGATGCTTGGTGTCGTTTGCTGGCTCTATTTCGGGGGGTACATGGCGGTATCGACCACGATTTACTCAAGTTACCTGCTTATGGTGGGGATTTATTTGACCCCAAACGGTTTCCGTTTTTGGAGGGTGACGAGCAGCCGTTGCAGGTGGATAATCGCACGGTTTTACATCTACTAGAAGCCTTGCAGATTCTACAGACTAAGTTACCAGGCGGAAACAGCGAACCCCGTCGGCTTTCTTTTAAGGGTTTGGACGTGGAACAAATCGGGCATATATATGAGGGTTTGTTGGATCATACGGCGGTGCGGTCGGATAAAGATGTGTTGGGGATAGCGGGGACTAAAAATAAAGAGCCAGAGCTAGCATTGAGGGAATTGGAAGCTAAATATAGTTTAGGAGAAGACAGTTTAGTTAAATATCTCCAAAAAGAAACCAAGCGGTCTGAATCGGCGATTAAAAACGCCTTACAGCAAAATGAAGCACTTGACCGTCATACCCATAACAAACTATTAATTGCTTGCCAGAACAATACGGAATTGGTAGAGCGAGTATTGCCTTTCTATCATTTGCTGCGGGAGGATACTTTTGGTTATCCCCTGGTGATTTCGCAAGGTAGTGTGTATGTTACCCAAGGATCGGATCGCAGGGATACGGGAACGCACTATACCAGTAAAAATGTTACCGAAGAAATTGTTCGCTATACCCTCGAACCGCTAGTTTATACAGGAGTAGCGGAGGGTAAGCCAGCCGAAGAGTGGCAGTTAAGATTGGCTGATGAGTTATTGGCATTAAACATCTGTGACTTTTGTATGGGTTCGGCTGCCTTCTTAGTTCAGGCTTGTCGGTATTTAGGAGAGAAACTGGTTCAAGCTTGGTCAGATGCCGAAGCAAATAATCCTGGCAAAGTAGTAATTGCGCCAGAAGGTAAACTATCTCGTTCTCGTCCTGAAGAATGTATGATTCCCCTAGATGGGTCAGAAAGATTGATCTATGCCAAACGCACCGTAGCCGAAAGATGTTTGTATGGAGTTGATAAGAATCATCTGGCGGTAGAAATGGCGAAGTTGTCGCTGTGGCTGGAAACGATGCAAAAGGATAAGCCCTTTACCTTTTTAGATCATTGTTTGAAAACTGGTGATTCTTTGGTTGGGGTGAACTTAGAGCAGTTAAAAAGCTGGAATCTGGATACTACGGAAGGGAGTACTGAACCAATTTTTGGGGTAGATCTTCTCTGGGAGGAAGTTCAAGGGGCGATCGCACAAAGACTACAAATACAGTCTCGCCCTGTCAATTCCCCTCAAGATCAGCAGGAAAAAACTTATTTATTGGCTCAAGCTAATGCGCGGATTCATGATTTAAAAGAGCGGGCGGATTTATTAATAGGGGTTTATCATTCTGGACTCAAAAAAAGCGAACAAGAAGCCTTAAGAGAGAGAATGTTAACCGTTGCTAATAATGGCATGAGTATCCCTGAAGCTGATGTAAAAAAATTACCGCAGAATTTAGCTACTTTTCACTGGGAATTAGAATTTCCTGAAGTTTTCTTTCCTTTATCTGTAAGGGCGAACGGCGGTTCGCCCCTACGTGATACGGTTCGGGGATTTCACGCTTTGGTGTCAAATCCGCCGTTTATGGGTGGTAAAAAAATTACAGGTGTTTTGGGTACTCCCTATCGAGATTGTTTAGTTGAATATTTGGCTAACGAAGCAAAAGGCAGTGCTGACTTATGCGCTTATTTCTTTTTAAGAGCAAATCAATTAGTTCAAGCTAATGGGCATCTGGGTTTAGTTGCTACAAATACTATTGCTCAAGGAGATACCAGAGAAGTAGGCTTAGATCAAATTGTTAAACCTCTAGTTCTCGCTGGTAAAGCGACAGAATCAGCTTCTACGATCTATCGGGGTGTTCCGAGTCGTAAATGGGAAGGTTCGGCTAATTTAGAAGTTGCTTATGCTTGGCTACGGAAAGGACAATGGCATGGAAAATATTTACTTAACGATAAAACTGTTACTGGAATTTCCCCTTATTTAACTGTTCCAGGAAAATCAATCGGTAAACCTAACAGGTTAGTAGCTAATCAAAGTAAATCTTTTATTGGTTCCTATGTTCTTGGTATGGGCTTTGTCTTGACTCCTGAAGAAGCTCAAGCGCTGATTGAAAAAGACTCTCGTAATAAAGATGTGTTGTTTCCTTATCTTAACGGACAAGACCTTAATTCTAATCCCGATCAATCTCCTAGCCGTTGGGTAATTAATTTTTTTGACTGGGATTTTGAACAAGCAAGTAAATATCCTGAATGTTTACAAATACTCACGGAACGAGTCAAACCTGAAAGAGACAAAATTGTAGCAAGGGGAAAGCAAATTCATGAATATGATTATTGGAAATTTTGGGATAAACGTCTTGAAAGCTATGAAGCGATCGCAGGACGCGATCGGATTTTAGTAACCGCTAGAGTTAGCCCTACAAATGTAGTAACTTGGTTTTCGACTGATATTGTGTTTCATGAAAAGATTGTTATTTTTCCAATTGAAACTAATTCATTTTTTGCCATAATGCAGAGTAGTTTTCACTGGGAATGGGCAAGACAATATACTTCAACTCTTGGCGCGATTACGCTTAATTACTCTCCCACAGATTGCTTTGAAACCTTCCCCTTCCCCGTCCGTAATAAAAGCTTCAGCCTTGAATCGATTAGCCCTTCAGGGCTAACAACGAACTTAGAAATTATTGGCGAAACCTACTACAACCATCGTCAAGCCATCATGCAGACTCGCCAGGAAGGACTGACCAAAACCTATAACCGCTTCCATGACCCCGCAGAAGCCAGCGAAGATATCGTTAAATTCCGTCAACTCCATGTCGAAATGGATTACGCTGTGGCTCAAGCCTATGGTTGGGAAGACTTACTTGAGGGCGAGAGCTTAAACCACGATTTCCACGAAACCAAACAGGGATTGCGTTACACCATTAGCGAACCCATCCGCAGAGAAGTCTTAGACCGCCTGCTGCAATTAAACTTTGACCGTTATGCAGAGGAAGTGGCACAAGGTTTACACGATAAGAAGAAAGGGAAAAAGAAGAGGAAGAAAGCAAGTGACAGTAAAATCAAGCAGAAAAGCTTGTTTTGAAGTTATTAGTACTTAGTTTTTCAATAATTTTGCTTTCAGTGCTAAAGCTCTCATATACTTAGCTAAAATAGTATCGGACATATATGTCCTCTTATCCGTCGTGACAGGTAACGAATTTATTAAGAGAGTCAAAAAACTTGCTAAAGCTAATGATTTAGAAGTTTCCATAGATAAAAGCCGTGGCAAAGGTAGCCATATTACGCTTTACTATGGTGAAAAATTCACGGTAGTTCGGAATCTCAAAGATGAGTTAAAAACTGGCACTTATAAGGCAATGCTCAAACAATTAGGGATTAAGGAAGATGAATTTAAAAGATAATCAAATTAAGAGTCGCTTTTCTTTTCCTGTAACTTTAACGACCGATGAAGTGGACGGAGGTTTTACAGTTACTTTTCGTGACTTACCAGAAGCTATTACCCAAGGAGAAAATATAGAAGATGCGCTCGATGAAGCTGCCGATTGCCTAGAAGAAGCGATCGCCAATAGAGTTATCCGCCGTTTAGAAATTCCTGCTCCTTCCGAACCAGATGACAACGAATATATGGTAACAACACCATTACAAACTTCCTTTAAAGCTTCAATTTGGCTAGCAATGCAGGAGAAAGACATTAATCAAACCCAGCTTGCTAAGACTTTGAATATCGATGAAAAAGAAGTTAGAAGAATACTTAATCCCAGTCATAATACCAAACTGGAAACTTTAGAGCGATCGCTTCTGGCTTTGGGGAAAAGACCAGTTTTATATGTGGCTTAAATTTATCTTTTCTAAAGTTATCGGTTATTGGTTCGATTGTGAATCAATTATCAAAATGTAAGACTAGTTACTCTTTATGTGAGGAAAAGGAAATGACTCAGCCAGAATTATTTGACGTTGTTGAGTTATTGATAGACTTGCCCGAATTAAATCTTCGTGCAGGAGTTCAAGGGGCAATAGTTGAATGCTATCAAGACAACAACTATGAAGTAGAGTTCTCTAACTCTGACGGAGAGACTTTAGCACTTTGCGCTTTGTCTGCTAAACAATTTGTTGTTGTTTGGTCAGCTAAAACAAAAACTTGGCTACCTATTTCAGAACAAGTCGCTGCTATTCTTCGTAATTTAGATAATCAAAGGCAAGAAAAAGTTTTAGATTTTGCTCGGTTTTTATATCATAAATAAATTCAAGTCAGAATAATTATGTTTATAACTAAAGATTTCAAAGAGACAATTAATGCCAGAATTCAAAGAGAACCTGAATTTGCCAAAGCATTGCTAGATGAAGCAGCATCTCTTTTCTTAAATGGCGAACCTGAAACAGCCAGACTAATTTTGAAAGATTTAGTAAATGCCACTACAGGCTTTGAAAAACTAGCCGATGAAACTTTAATAAAAGAAATAGGTTAGAAATATTGATTAATCAAGTTAAAGAAGAAAATTATCTATTTCCTACATTTGAATTAGGAGTTAAAGAAAAATATCTAGAACGAGGAAAATATATTTAAGTGAAAAAAATATGGAAATAAAAGAATTACTTCAAGAAAAACGAGCAGAAATCTTCAAAATTGCTGCTCAATATGAGGCTTCTAATGTACGGATTTTTGGTTCTGTTGCCAGAGAAGCAACAGCAGATAGTGATATAGATTTCTTGATGGACATTCAAGCTGGACGCAGTTTGTTAAATCGTATCGCTTTAATTCAAGATTTAGAAGATTTACTCGATCGCAAAGTCGATGTTGCCAAGCCTGAGATTCTACATGAATGTATTCGCGAACAGGTATTAAAAGAAGCCATACCTTTATGAAAGTCGATAAGATTATTCAAGATTTGCAGAAGTAAATAATTACTTGTTGCGATCGCTTTTAATCGCAGAAACTAAGAACTAATGACTAAAAACTAATCACCAACATCCTCACGACACCAACCCGCCCGTGTGTTAAAACAGTAACCGTAATTGTAGAAAGTTGCTGACATTCTTGTGGTCAAAAAGATTATTGAACTCCCTCCAAAACTGCCTGGGGAACTAGATTTAAAGCAGATTAATCAAGAGCTAAGATCGGATCAAGCAGTTCTTGACTGGAGTGAAGTAAGTCATGCCCCACAAAAATATCTCAAAGTTTTACTTGATGGTTTAGATATTGACCGTGATGAAGAATGTTTAGGAATTAATGGAGGTATCTCTGAAAGTATCCTCGATGCCATCTCTAAATGTTTTAAATCCTTTAAAAAACCTATCAAATCTAAAGACACTTCTGAAAAACAACTTAGCCTTACTACTACTAGCTATAGCCCATCTGAAAAGAATACAGGCAGTCTGCTAGAAGAAAAAATTGAGATTAGAGCGGATTTATTAAACTTAGAAAAATCTACTCCAACTCCGACATCCCAGAAACAAATTCTTACTGAAGCTACTCCCTACGATATCAGAGAAGAATTACATCAGCTAATTTTACGCGACCTTTTAGGACCTGTGAATGGAGAAACAGAGGAAGTTCAGGAAGGAAGCGTTAGCAACCGTTATTTAGTAGGAGTTCTCGCTCCGAAAATGCGTTCTAAGAATCCCGAAGAACCACTAGAAGAAGCACCAGAACAACAGGATAACCTTGCCCCCGCAGGCAAAGATAACGCTGAAGAAGGACAAAGTGATAGTGCTATTCCTCCTGCTACCAGTATGTTTCCCTCTTCTATTGGCATGAGTTTTTGCGTCAGTGGTGAAACTAAAGAATTAGAAATTACTGCCAAATGGGGGCATTACGAACGTAAAGATAGCGAAATCAGCTTTAAAGAAGATAGTAGTACGATCAAAGTCTGGAAACGCACTCCCCGCCAGGGTACAAAAGTTGTCCTTCTCAAAGATGGAAAAAGTATTGAATGGGTTATTTCTCCTCAAGAAGTACCAGAAGTATTTGTTCAGGGCAGAGTTAGGGAATTTAAAGGAGACTGGTTAATCACTGTATTCCTAGTTAATAATCAAACCGAACCCAACAAGCTACGAGATAGTGCTTGGCTGTTTCAACCAGAATTAATACTGCGTTCTGTTGATGCTAACCAGCCAGATATCTTTATAAGAAAACCCTTAGCAATAAGTGGTGAGAATCTCGACCCTGTAATTCATCAAGAAAATCAAGCAATGGCGATGCTATATCGCCACCAGGTAGAATTTGCAGTGGGTCATGGAGTGGCAGTTAAAGCCGTTCCTTCGCCTGACAATTCCCAAAAAGCGATCGCCCTGGCAACCACTTTCATTCCCGACTATGAAGTTCCTCAATCTACTACCCCCGATCTGACAGGTTTAGTAGTGGATATGAAACAGCTAGGGGAAGCCGAACCAGATGAATTGATTGCTTACCTAAAACCTTTAACTGCTGCCTATCAAATCTGGATCGATCGACAAGAACAAAAAATATCCGATCCCCAAGAACTATTAAACGACTATCAAGAAGCTGCGGTTAAAGCGATCGCTAACTGTCGGCAAGCATTAACTCGCATTGACGAAGGGATTGAGATGCTGCGTAATAATTCCCAAGCAGTTGAAGCCTTCAAGTTTATGAATTTAGCGATGAAGTCACAGCGGATTCATTCAATTTATAGTGAAAAAGTCCGTCGGGGTGAAACAACTACCTTATTAGAACTAGATACGCCCAATAATCATAGCTGGCGACCGTTTCAGCTAGCTTTTATCCTGTTAAATTTAGCTAGTGCTACGGACTTACACCATTGCGATCGCTCTCATCCCACTAATGCAGTTACAGATTTACTTTGGTTTCCTACAGGTGGGGGTAAAACCGAGGCTTATTTAGGTTTAACCGCTTATACCATTGCCTTAAGAAGACTACAGGGCAAAATTGGTGGCAGGGACGGACATCACGGAGTAGCGGTATTAATGCGCTATACCTTACGTCTGCTTACTTTCCAGCAGTTTCAACGGGCGACAACTCTGATTTGTGCCTGTGAAGATCTGCGACGGAAAAATCCCGATCTCTGGGGTGAAGAACCAATTCGTATTGGTTTATGGGTGGGAAATAGCAGTACCCCTAACTACACATCTCAAAGCGAAGAATGGGTCAAACAAGAGCGATCGCAAAACTAAAGGCAATCTGGGGGAACTCCCCACCAATTAACTAACTGTCCTTGGTGCGGTATAAAGATCGAACCTGGCAAACATATTCAGGTTGAATCGGTAGAGAAAGGTCAGGGACGTACCTATGTAAAATGTGGAGATAAGTTAGGCAAGTGTAGCTTTTCTAAGGGTGAAGGATTGCCAATCGTAATCGTAGACGAAGAAATTTATCGTCGTCTGCCAACTCTCTTGATTGCTACGGTAGATAAATTCGCTCAAATGCCCTGGAAAGGGGAAATTCAAATGCTATTTGGGGAGGTTAACGGCTATTGTCAGCGTCATGGCTTCCGTTCTCCCGATATTGAAGATAAGGATCATCATAAGAAAGGAAAAGGATTAGAGTCAGCGAAGACTATCTACTGTAGCAAGCTGCGTCCTCCCGATTTAATTATTCAAGATGAATTACACCTAATTAGTGGTCCTCTCGGTACATTAGTCGGCTTATATGAAACGGCGGTAGATAAACTGGCTACCTGGGAAGTTGAAGGGAAGCCAGTACGCCCTAAAGTAATTGCTTCAACTGCAACTATTCGCCAGGCAGAAACTCAGATTAATAGTTTGTTCCAACGTCAGCTACAGATATTTCCGCCCCAAGGCTTAAACATTGAAGATAATTTTTTCTCTCAACAAAATTCACCAACTCCAGCTAGTCCTGGTCGTCGCTATTTAGGCATTTGCGCCCCTGGCAGAAGATTAAAAGCAGCAATTATTCGGGTCTACTTAGCAGTCCTAGCATCGTCACAAACTCTCTACGAACAATACGGAGAAAAAGCAGATCCCTGGATGACATTAGTGGGTTATTTCAACTCTCTCAGAGAATTAGGCGGTACTAGAAGGCTAGTTGATGATGATATTAGTAACCGTTTGAAAAAAATGGAACAGCGGGGTTTAGCTAATCGAAACCGCCCCATTGTGGATGAATTAACTTCGCGCAAGGATTCGACAGAAATTCCTCAACTGCTAGATAAGCTGGAAATACCATTTAATCCTAAGCAAAAACAAAATCGTAAAGCAGGAAAAAACAACCGACCACTTCCTTTAGACGTAATCCTGGCAACTAATATGATTTCTGTTGGAGTGGATGTCAAACGCTTGGGAGTGATGGTTGCCTGCGGTCAGCCTAAAAACACTGCCGAATATATTCAAGCAACCTCTAGGGTTGGGCGTTCTCATCCTGGATTAGTGATTACGGTTTATAACTGGGCAAGACCGAGGGATTTATCCCACTATGAAAAGTTCTACCATTACGGAAAAGGAGCGTAAAGCCACTGTCTTTCAAAACGGTGGATATAAGCGACCGACAGATTTCAAATCTGTCGAGCCAAATTTATTTGGCAGTTAGATATTCATGGTATACTATTTTACGTAGCAGTTCAACTACGCA
>DATNPK010000004.1 GCA_036703275.1 Coleofasciculaceae cyanobacterium
GCAAAAGATTGAGCGCGAGACACGGCGAATTTAGTTCGCCATGTGTAATCGCGCTGTTGAGAGAAAGCATCTGACTTTGAGGAATAGAATTAAAAGATTACACAGAAAAACAATCTGCTTTTCTAAGCTTACTCAGATGCACGATCTAGTGATTGGTTTGTATATTAATAAGTATGAGTTTGGCAGAGATATTTGATTAATTCAACATCTTTGCTACACTACCAATGAGATCGTGGGCAAGCGAAGAATTACAGTATGCTGCACTGCCAGATAAAAGATTAAATCACAGACTAATCAAAATTGTCGAAAATTTAGCGGGACAGCCTCATGAGAGTGTTCCTCAAGCAAGCGGGGATTGGGCAAATACGAAAGCGACATATAATTTTTGGAACTCATCACGAATAAAAGCAGAAGACATAATTCAAGCACATCAAAAACAGACTGTACAAAGAGCTTCAACAGAAAATATTGTTTTGGCAATACAAGATACAAGCGATTTTAACTTTACTCATCACCGAGCAAAAACTGAAGATAAAGGGTTTGGCATGACTTGCGCTCAGAAATATGTCAGAGGACTTAAAGTTCATTCTCTGATGATATCAAGTAGCCAAGGAGTACCGTTGGGAATATTGGAGCAACAAATATGGACAAGACCAGTTAAAGCTCAGAAGAAGAAAAAAACAAGAGGGAGTATTTTAAACAAAGAAAGCCGAAGATGGTTAACTGGTTTAGTGAGTGCAGAATTAGCAATTCCCTCAACCACAACAGTTGTAACGGTAACAGATAGAGAGGGAGATATCTATGATTTGTTTGCCCTCAAAAGAGAACCGAATTCCGAGCTGTTGATTAGAGCCAAACACAATCGGCGAATCAATCATGAACTCAAATTTGTCCGAGAAGCAATTGTTCAAGTTCCTTCAACTGGTCAGTTAAAGATTTTAGTTCCCCGCCAAGACGAGAGAAAATCGCGGACTGCTAATTTGACAATTCGCCACGCTAGTTTCGACTTTCCACCACCAATTAATCGCGCTAGAAGTTTTCAAAGTCAGTCGGTTACTTTAAATGTGATTTCTGCATTAGAAGATAATCCAAACCCAGAAGTGAAACCTATTCAATGGCTTTTGCTCACCACTTTGTTAATTAATAACTTTGAATCTGCTGTTCGTTATATTCGTTGGTACACTTATCGTTGGCTCATTGAACGTTATCATTATGTTTTGAAAAGTGGTTGTCGCGTCGAGCAACTTCAATTAAAGACTGCCGAACGAATCAAAAAAGCCTTAGCTACTTATACTATTGTTGCTTGGCGATTGCTTTGGCTTATTTATCAGACTAGAGAAAATCCTTTTCTTTCTTGCGATACTATTCTCGAAACTCATGAATGGCAATCTCTTTACTGTCATTTTCAAGGTTTTCCTCTAGCTGAAGAACCTCCTTCGATTAAACAAGCTGTAATTTGGATTGCTCAACTTGGAGGCTTTTTAAATCGTCGACATGATGGTTCTCCTGGAGTTAAAACTCTTTAGAGAGGGCTACAAAGATTACAGGATATTGCTTCTACTTAGAAGTTGCTGCATTCGTCTGATAACCAGGATTTGTAGACTTATGGGTAAATCCATAGTACATTTAACTGCTCATCTTCCATTTCAGCCCTTTGTCACCCCGTGAGATTTTTTGCAACAGAGCCCAGGTTAATCTAGTTTAACCCTGCTTTTAATCAAAGCTTTTTTAATAGCTTGAACATTTAGATGCTTGACATCTTCTACAATATAGTTATTAACTACCAACTCATTCTCAGGCGTTATTAAAGCAACATGGCTATCTTTCAAGACGTATTCTTGGAGGGACTGAACAAGATATAATTCTTGGGAAGTAATAGGAATTAATTCGTAATAAGAACCGTTTCTAATCGATGCGTAAGCCAAAATATCTTCAATAAAATATTTTTCGTCCACATTATAAACAACTTTCCATCCATAATTGGCGGAAATTAATTGTTCTAGCGTATATAAGTCATCAAAACTATGTTTACTTTCTGCAGTAGCCCTTGTCATTTTTGTAGTACTTAAATATTGCATATATTCTTAATATTCCCCAAATATATTCTTAATATTCCCCAAGTAACTCTTGTAACTCTCTAAATTTAAAGTTTTAATAACAAAAATTTACATATCGAAGATGAAAAGTCAAAGAACTTTTCATCTTGGCTGCCTGACACATCTATGTCAATCTTATATTTTCCGTGGAAATTGAATTTTGTTAGTACAGTACTTAATGCTTACAAGCGATCGCTTTATTAGAAAGTGTCTTTGGCACTTAAAAGAAAGAATCTATACCCCAAAAGGGTTTTAGGTACTTGTGTCAGGCAGCCAGTTTTTCATCTTGGTATTTTTTGTAAATTGGATTTGGTATTGTCCTCTAGAGAATCTTTTAGGATTAGCAGCCGAAATGTGAGGAAAATAAGAGAAGAACTATAATATTTATCGACATTATGTAAAAGACTTAATAGATATCTATATATAAATTCAGCCCTAATATATTCTCACGTTTTAGATAAAAGTTGGCTTTTCAGGTCGATACATCGTTGTTAATATTATCTAACAAATATTATATCTGTCTCATGCTTTACTATCTTTTTAAAACTGTACTCGCAATCTCCCAAATTATTATGTATTCAGTAACGCCATAGGTAATTTTCGTAACATCCTCCCAACGCTAACTCTTTGAGTATAGCGTGGGCGCACCCTTACTCACGATTAGGCATTGCTCCCCTAACAACCGAGGTTGAGTTGCGCCACTTATCTAGAACCAAGTTCCCCGACAGTACGACTCAAGAGTGCCAATTTGTTGCTTTTCGGGAGTCCCCCGATACGTTTCTTGACCTCGGTTACAAATATTCCTGACCAGAGGCAATATCTCGATCTACAACATAACCACACTCATCACACTTACTTATCCGAACGCTTAGATCTTTTCTTACTGTAGCCCTACAGTTTGGACAAGTTTGAGATGTTCCACGATGATCTACTCGACCAACAAACACATCTCGCTTTCTAGCCACATATTCTAAGATTGTTCGTTAGTTGTCCAAAAGAAGCATCAATTGTGCTTGCCCAACATTCTTTTAGCCATAATACGGAAGTCACAATCCTCAACATAGATTGTATTTGCCATATCACAAAGTTTATGGGCAAGTTTAACTTACGGGAGAAATAGCCTCCTCATCTAATAAAACTTTATTCGCTTTGGCTACAGTTTGATTGGCAGCCAAAAGACGGCTCAGACTATCAATCATATAGTTGCTTTCTTCTAAAGCGCGACAGGTTTCTTGTCCGAAGAAACTAGAGGCAACCTCAAACTCTTCGCTTAAAGCAGTGCGATCGCTTTTTTCTACTAGTTCCGCTAAGCGGCTGTAGGTAGCGGCTAATCGACTAATTACTTGGGGGCGTTCCTCTAGTGACATCAGATTCAAATATAGGGACGCATCCCCAGCAAATAAGCGACCAACTAGATCGAGCTGCATTCGGTAGAGAGGGCTAGCAAATTCTAAAGTACGAGACAGATCGATTTCTTCTTCGGCTAAGAATGCCCCCAGACCAAAAGTACAAAAGTGTCTGATTGCCTGCACAATGCCCATCATGCGATCGTGTTCTTGGGGCGTACACCAGATCGCTTTGCCACCTTTATTGGCGATAAAATCTAGAAACCACTGATAGGCTTGCTGCTGCCGACCAGGACAAACCACCACATTTTGCGCTAAAAACGAGTCAATTCCCGGACCGAACATTGGATGCAAGCCAAGTACTGGTCCAGGGTGGCGATCGAGCATCGCCTGTACTATAGGCGTTTTAATGCTAGTAACGTCTGCTAGTGTAGTTGAAGCGGTAAGGTATCGAGCAGTTTTTTCAATAATCGGTACTGTTTGTTCTATAGGAACGCTAACTATTACTAAGTCTGCTGTTCCTAATAGCTGTTGAGCATTGCCCCAATCATTCCGTCCTAGAACATTTACATAATGACCAGACAACGATAGCTGCTCGACGAAAAAGCTTCCCATCTGACCGCGCCCGCCAATTACTGTCACTCGTCGTGGCTTAACAGTCGGAGAACAAGAGGTAGCAGTGCTGGCAGCAGCACAGTTGATAGTTAGATTTTGCCAAATAAATTCAGGAATGCCAGCTTGAGCGAGCAAGCTAGTGACCTCTGGGCGATCGCCACAACCATTATGTTGGGAACGCGTCAAACAAGAAATTTTTTTGCCCAGCAGCTTAATGAGTTCGCGATCGATTTGCTCTAGAGTTTCTGACACTGGATTTACCTCTCCTGATAATGATTGAAGCTAATAGCTAGGACGAAGCTGTCTATTAAACAAGTGCTGCAGCAGGTTGTTGCCAGCGATCTATCGCTTTACCAACAATAGCCAGTTCCTGAGTCAGTAGATCGAAGCGATCTGGAGTCAGACATTGAGGTCCATCAGACAGAGCTTTAGCAGGGTTGGGGTGAACCTCAATCATCAGAGCATCTGTGCCGACAGCGATCGCCGCTTTTGCCATCGTCGGAACAAACGCAGCTACCCCGATACCGTGGCTGGGATCGATCGCGATCGGTAGATGAGTTAAGGAGCGCAGTACTGGCACGACGGAAAGGTCTAGTGTATTACGAGTGTATTTGCGATCAAAGGTACGAATACCGCGTTCGCATAAAATAACGTTGGCATTGCCAGCCGCCAGGATATATTCAGCCGCCATCAGCCAGTCATCGATGGTGGCAGCCATAGCGCGCTTGAGCAGCACTGGCTTATCTTGCGCTCCCACTTTCTTTAGCAGCGAAAAGTTCTGCATATTTCTAGCACCAATTTGTATAATATCAGCCACCTCGACGATCTTATCAAGATCGGCTGTATCCATTACCTCTGTAATTATTCCAAGTCCTGACACTTCTCGCGCTTTCGCTAGCAGATCCAACGCGCTTTCGCCGTGACCTTGGAAAGAATAGGGAGAAGTACGAGGCTTGTATGCCCCACCCCGCAGGAACTTGGCTCCTGCTGCCTTAACTCGCTGCGCCGTTTCAACAATCATCGTTTCGTTTTCTACCGAGCAGGGACCAGCTATCAGCACGACGGGCTGATTTTCTCCAAAGGTGACAGGACCGTTAGGAGTAGGTACAACTATCTCGCTTGCTTCTCCATGACGATACTCGCGGCTGACACGTTTGAAGGGTTTTTCGACTGGCAAAACCTGCTCGATCCAAGGACTCACTTCCTGCACCAGTAGCGGGTCGAGCTCTGCCGTATCGCCAATCATGCCGATTACGACCTTATGCTTACCGGCGATTTTTTCCGGCGTTACCTTCCAGGTAGTACTTAGCTGTAAACAAATCCGATTAATTTCTTGTTCTGGCGTACCAGATTTAACAACAACGATCATGTTTAAATTCCTTTGATTTTACTTGTTAAATACAGTGAGTTCAGCCCACTTCGATTTAAATTTGTTGGTAGATTCTATTTACCGAAGAAATTGAGCCAATTCTTCCAACTTTCTCCAGGCTTCTCCACTTTGCAGCACCTCTTTAGCCAGGGCAAAACCCCGCGCAAAATTATCAAGACTAGGCTCTGTGCCGATGGCTTCGCCAACAAAAAGTGCTAGAGCGGCGTTCAAAGCAACCACATCCTGCTGTGCCTGAGTGCCACTACCTTGAAGCACTGCCCTTAGAATATTCGCGTTTTCCTGCACGTTGCCACCTCGCAATGCCGCCGTGGGAGCGCTTTTAATGCCGAGTTCTTTCGGGTCTAATTCAATTAAGCTTACCCGATCGGTGGCGATCGCCAGATCGTTAGTATTTGCCAATCCTGCCTCATCTAATCTTTCCCGTCCGTAAACCACAATCGCTCTGGTTCCCAGTTGAGATAAAACTTCCGCAAACGTTTCTACCAATGCCGGGTCGCTCACTCCAATCACTTGTCCGGTGGGCTGTAAAGGATTGACGAGCGGACCTAGTAAATTAAAGATGGTGCGTATCTTTAGGGTTTTTCGCAGGGGAGCAACGGCTTTGAGGGCAGGGTGCCAGCCAGGAGCAAACAGAAAAGTAATGCCTACCTCCCTCACCGCCCTCTGAACCTTTTCCGGTTCAGCCTTCAAATTCACTCCCAGAGCTTCTAGGACATCTGCTGAGCCAGTTTTACTCGATGCAGAGCGATTGCCGTGTTTAGCCACCTTCAGCCCAACCGCAGCCGCTACAAAAGCAACCGCCGTAGAAATATTAAAGGTTGATGCTCCATCTCCTCCTGTACCGCAGGTATCAATTAACGGAGAAGTATTCCTTAAAGAGTCTTGGAGTCGTACTGACCAACGCTCACTCGCAAGCCGAGAATACGCTCCGTCTGGCGTTTCACGCCAGGGAACGAGTGACTGGGAGTGCAAAACCTGAACCATACCTAGAAGTTCTTGAGCGGACACGCCTTTTGCCTGAAACGCTGCTAGAATCGCCCCCGATAGGACGGTCGGAATCGATTCTGTCAGCCATCCCTGCATCAAATCGGCCGCTCGATCGACCGAAAGCGATTGTCTGTCTAGCAATTGTTGCAGCAAACTCGACCAGTTGGAGGAGTCAGACGTTGACGATGGCTTTTGGGCAACGGGAGTTTCTACCATAAGTCAATTTCATTACCGATCGTGTGTGTAATTAAAGTGTGGGGGTAGGGGTAGGGAATCCCCATGAGATCGAAAACTTCCCTATCTTGGTGCGCGACGCGAAGCTAGTCCTTTAGGGCGTTCCCTAGCGAATTTTTAATCCACGGGGTCGCACCGCTATTTCCTGTTTCTCGTTCCCTAGTTTAGATTCCATAATTTGGCAACGGTTTGCACGTCTTTGTCCCCGCGTCCCGAACAGTTAATGACAATTCGAGGACTTCCTTCTAACTGCGGACAAAGGGTTTCTAAATAAGCAAAGGCGTGAGCCGTTTCCAAAGCCGGAATAATTCCCTCTAGTTTAGACACGCGTTCAAAAGCTTTTAGAGCCTGCTCGTCGGTAACGCTGTAGTACTCAGCGCGTCCACTATCTTTTAAATAACTATGCTCTGGTCCAACGCCAGGATAGTCTAATCCAGCACTAATTGAGTGCGCCTCGATCACCTGACCTTCATCGCTTTGAAGTAGGTAGCTCATAGCACCGTGCAAAACGCCAACTCGTCCTCTGGTTAAGGTAGCAGCGTGCTTTTCAGTTTCAACGCCTTCCCCAGCTGCTTCAACGCCGATGAGACGTACTAGCGGTTCGTTAACAAATTCGTGGAAGAGTCCCATCGCATTAGAACCGCCACCGACGCAGGCGAGCAGAATATCTGGCAATCCTTCCCATTTTTCTCGTGCCTGAGCGCGGGTTTCCGTGCCGATCATGGCGTGAAAATCTCGAACTAACTGGGGATAAGGGTGAGGTCCGGCAACAGAGCCAAGAATGTAGTGTGTGTTCTCTACGTTTGTTACCCAGTCACGGATTGCTTCACTAGTAGCGTCTTTAAGCGTTCCCGTGCCTGCGGATACAGGAGCAACGGTTGCGCCCATCAACTTCATGCGGAACACGTTGAGTGCCTGACGCTCCATGTCGTGGATGCCCATATAGACGACGCACTCTAACCCAAATCGAGCGCAGGCAGTAGCGGTGGCTACTCCGTGCTGTCCGGCTCCCGTTTCAGCAATAATGCGCTGTTTGCCCATGCGCTTTGCCAGAAGTACCTGCGCTATGGCATTGTTGATCTTGTGAGCACCCGTGTGGTTTAAGTCTTCGCGCTTTAGATAGATTTGCGGTCCGCTACCGTCTGCTTTAGCGTAGTGAGCGGTGAGTCGCTCGGCGAAGTAGAGAGGAGTGGGACGACCAACATAATCTTGCAGTAAATGTTGCAGTTCTGCTTGGAAGCTTGGCTCGTTGCGGTACTGTTTAAAAGCAGTTTCTAACTCCGCAAGAGCAGGCATCAGAGTTTCTGGCACGTACTTGCCGCCGAACTGTCCAAATCGACCCATGGGGTCGGGACGAGATTGTGTTGTTGTTTGAGTATCTTGCGTATTAACCATTTTTTATCCTCTAAATTTATACCTATTACCTATTACCTCCGCGTAGCGGTACTAGGCTGAAATGACTTTTTCTGACACTGGGGCGATCGCTTCTTTGAGTTCTTGGCAGAGAGACTCAATTGCTTGTAATCCCTCGCTTGGCGTGCCCTGAGCTAACCGTTTAACGAAAGCACTACCAGCAATGACCCCATCGGCTCCCCAGTCCTTAACCTGGCGAGCCTGTTCGCTGCCAGAAATACCAAAGCCAACGCCGATTGGTTTATCGGTCATTTGGTGCATTTGCTGAAGCAAGTCTTTAACCCGTCCCTGAACTTGCGATCGCACGCCCGTAACCCCCGTAACGCTTACTAAATAAATGAATCCCTGAGACTTTTGGGCGATCTTTTCGATCCGCTCCTTAGAAGAGGTCGGAGCAACTAACAAAATTACTTCAACGCCGACGCTGGCAGCCGTTTCTAAAAGCTCGGCAGACTCATCGACAGGAAGATCGGGAACGACTAATCCCCGCACTCCTACTTGGAAGATTTGCTCCATAAACGGCTTGATGCCTAGGTTTAGAATTAGGTTATAGTAAGTGAAAAGAATGATTGGTGCCTGTAGGTCAGGACTCACCGACTCGACGAGCTTTAGCACCTGCTCCAAATTAACCCCCTTCTCTAAAGCGCGGGTAGCAGCTGCTTGAATCACGGGTCCATCGGCTAGTGGGTCTGAGTAGGGAACTCCTAGCTCAATCATATCAGCGCCGTTGCGGTCTAGCACCCGTAGCGCCTCGGCTGTCGTTTCCAGGTCTGGATCTCCAGCCGTGATAAAGGGAATGAGAGCGCACTGCGGTTGCGATCGCAGAGTTTGAAAGCGTTGAGAAATTGAAGTCATTTTTACGATTAGTAGCTGTTAGTTATTAATTTCAATATTGATTAACTTCTGCGGAAATTAATTGAGATTAAATCTCTGCACCGTGGGCAATAGGGGCGCTATTTGGTGACTGTACTGCTCCCTTTTCTTCATTCAGAATTTTGCGGACGGCCTGTTCTATATCTGATTGCTTGACTAAAGACTCTCCAATCAGAACAGCGCGGGCTCCGGCTTGAGACACCCGCTCTAAATCGGCTCGCTCGAACAAACCCGACTCGCTGACTACCGTTATCCCCTTACTGTCTATTTGTTCTCGTTGCTGCTGGATTAATTGCTCGGTGGTTTCAAGATCGACAGTAAAGTTTTCTAAATCGCGGTTATTGATTCCTAGCAGGCGCAAGTTAGATAGAGACAGGGCGCGATCGAGTTCTGCGGCTGTATGCACTTCTACCAGTGCCGTCATGCCTAGAGAGTCGATCGCGTTTAAAAAGTCTTGCAGGTCGCAATCGCTTAAAATAGCAACGATAAGCAGCACTGCATCGGCTCCTGCCGCTCGCGCTAAGTGAATTTGGTAGGGGTCGATGATAAACTCCTTGCACAGCAGCGGTAAAGATACGCTGCGACGAACTAAGCGCAGATTATCGAAACTCCCCTGAAAGAAGGCGCGATCGCTTAGCACCGACAAGCAGGCAGCACCAGCTCGTTCATAGGCTTGGGCAATACTAATGGGATCGAAATCTGCCCGAATGATTCCCTTACTTGGCGAAGCCTTTTTAACCTCGGCAATTAAGCTTGGGTGGCTAGGGCTTTCCTGTAAAGCTAAGAGAAAGTTTCTCGCTGGCGACACTGCCCGAACTTGGCTTTTTAGCTCGGAAAGAGGAAGCGAAGCCTGCATCTGAGCTACTTCTCGCTCTTTGTGCCAAACAATTTTTTCGAGGATGTGACGCGGTTCGGTATTCGGAGCCGCAATTGGGTAGTCTTTTACTGCTTGGTGAGGCGATCGACGACGAATCCGCATAGTGAATGAAAACTGTTTTTCTATAAGTCATTATTGTTTTTTTCGCAAAGGTGCAAGTTACCCACCGATGACAGCAAACTACCAACCAATTAGCTGACAGATATAGCCGACTTTGTCAGTCTCGATTTGGCGTAGCTTTGAATCACGTTCTCAATAATCGACAAGCCAACTCCACTCCCCAGGGTCATAATCGACTCTGGGTGGAACTGGACGCCGGCGATCGCCTGAGTTTTATGTTCGATTGCCATAATCACGCCATCTTCCGACAGTGCTGTTACCCTAAGTTGCTCGGGCAAACGGTCTTTGAGGGCAAACAGGGAGTGGTATCGACCGACCTCAAAAGACTTCGGAACGTTGTTAAAGAGTGCCGAATCTTCAACAATGTTAATGACAGATGTCTTACCGTGCTGGGGATAATCTAGGATACCAAGTTCGCCTCCAAACGCTTCGACAATGCTTTGCAGCCCTAAACAAACACCAAAAATCGGCAGCTCGCGGCGGACGCAGCTCATGACGGTTTCGGGAACGCCAAAGTCACTTGGTTTGCCAGGACCAGGCGAAAAAACGACGAGATCGGGAGATTCGCGATCAAATACTGATGCGGGAAAACCGTGACGCAGGGTAGTGACAATCGCCCCAGCTTGACGCAGGTAGTTAGCTAAAGTGTGTACGAAGGAGTCTTCGTAGTCGATCAGCAGCACTCGCTTTTGAACTTGGGACTGGGGGGATTGACTGCTAATATTGGCTTTGGCAGTTTTCTCAGTCTCAACCGTCTGACCAGCATCGCAAAGGGTCTGAAAAAGGGCAGCAGCTTTGGTGAGAGTTTCCTGTTCTTCGGCGGCGGGATCTGAGTCATACAGAACAGTTGCTCCCACCCGTACTTCGGCAATTGAATCTTTAAGTCGCATTGTCCTCAGTGTTAAGCCTGTATTTATGTTGCCGTTAAAGGCTAACCAGCCTACAGCACCGCCGTACCAGCGCCGAGGGCTGTGTTCGCGCTCCTCAATGAACTGCATGGCAGAGCGCTTTGGCGCGCCTGTGACGGTGACAGCCCAGGTGTGGGTTAGGAAAGCATCTAGGGCATCAAATTCAGGACGCAGGATCCCTTCGACGTGATCGACGGTATGGATGAGGTGGCTATACACCTCTACCTGACGGCGACCAATTACCTGTACCGATCCTGGCTCGCAGATCCGAGACTTGTCGTTGCGGTCTACGTCAGTACACATAGTTAGCTCTGCTGCGTCTTTATGAGAGTTGAGCAGCAGCCGAATCTGAGCAGCATCACCGATCGCATCGACACCGCGACCAATCGTACCGCTAATCGGGCAGGTTTCTACGTATTTGCCCTCTACCCGCACAAACATTTCTGGAGAAGCACCGATCAGGTATTCTCCCCCCAAATTAAGCAAGAAGCCGTAAGGACTCGGATTGATTTGCTGTAAAGTACGGAATAAATCTGTAGGCGAGGCTACGCAGGCTCTATAGAAGTTCTGACTCGGAACAACTTCAAATAAATCACCGCGACGGAAGTATTCTAAAGCTTCTATCACTTTATCAGCATACTCGCCAGGTACGTGATCCGATTCCCGTTCGGGCGTTAGCCGCTGTCCCCGATAGTCGATAAACTCGCCAGTACGAGGTATTCCTTCAGTACCGCCGTGTCCAGTTTCAAACTCGTACTGATAACGGTAGGCTTGCTCAAGATAGTAGTCTATAACAAACAGCTCGTCAGGCAGATATAGCAGCAAATCTTGCTGGTCAGTAGGCCGATCGCGATGTTTAGCAATTGACTCGAATTGAAAGACTAAATCGTAGCCAAACGCTCCATAAAGTCCCAGGTTTTCGTCTTCGTTGCTGTAGAAGGTTTGAGAAATTTCGCGGACAACACTAAACGCAGAAGGTTGCTTACTTCGTTCCTCTTCAGTAAAAGACTGGCTTGCCTGCTCAATAAAACCAACAAGGCGATCGTCTTCTAATAAAACCTCTTGAAGCTGCGGATGTAGAGAAAGGTGCTCTGCTAGGTAGGGCAAAAGAACTCTACCCCGTTCGTTAAGAGCTTTCCAGGTAAAGTTGCGATCGCGCGTTGTCAGCTCTAAAGGCGGATTGACAAATCCAATTGCCCACCGTTTGTATCGTCCAGGATATTCATAGCTACTAGCAAATAAGCCTCCCCGTTGAGAATCTAGACACGACAGAACAGATTCTATAGCATCGTCCATTTGCATCTCAACGGCAGAGCGAGAGACGTGAATGCCGCCTTGGGTCGTGTAGGAATGAAACTTCATACTCATAGAGAACTTTTATATGAAAAAGGTAATTGATAGCGATCGCGTTTGTACGAGAGCCAACGCACCAAAATAAATTCTGGAAAATTGGTGCGTCGGATTGCTGAAGAAACTTCAGCAATAGGAGACGCAGTGATTTCACGTTTAGAAACCCTAATAATGTTGCCGATGTTTTGCAACATAACAATTATTTAAGTTTTACTTCAATGAACAATCTTTAGAATGGCTTACCAATTTTTTTGCTTTTCAACTTCTGTATCGCTAAATACGTTTTTCTCTTTAAATTCTTTAGATTTCACTCATTTTTTTCATAAAATCTACCTTTAGAAAGAAGCGCAATTTAATTTTTTAAATATTTATTATTTTGTATCAAATTAACATTAACTAAACAAACATCAACTGAACAAAAATAGGTACAGCAGCATTATTTTTGCTATTTGGTGATACCTACGCTACATAGAAATAATCGAAACAATAGAAAGCTCAATCAAAAGATTATTCATTGTTTCCTCACATAATATTTCTTAAGCTCTTTGTGAAGCAAAATTGACATTGTTCTGAATTCTTGAGTTCCAAAAACGAGGAGCGATGTGCTTTTAAATAGAGCACCCTTAATGGTGATTGCTAATAATTGCACGGTTGTACCTACAGAGGCTTTGGCGATCGCGAGCGACATGACTATCGCGTTTTGCAATTCTGTCAGTGCGATGAGGTGCGATTAGCATTGGCAAACACTCGATTGCGTTTCTGACGATTTTTACAGGCATTTATTTTTACAGGCATTTATTTCAAACTTATGGAAGAAACATTGAACGCATCGACAACCGAACCAACATCGATTCCGAGTGCTGGAGGCGATAGTGCTCCTGAAGCCAACAGCAACAATCCCTTCGATTCCTTCAACCCCGATACCGATGGTAGCCCCTTTACCGACAGCGATGATGTTGTTAATGAAACTACCGAAGGCGTTGAAGATATGTCCTTTGGTGGAGGTGGTTCGATGATGAACACCGATTTCAATGGTATTGACACTGGTTCTGGCAATACCGACAACGGTAATGGCAACAACTTTTATGGAAATGACAACCTTGCTGACGGTAATGGTAACTGGAGTTTTGGGGACGGCAATCAGATCCAAGGAAACGGTAACTGGAATTTAAACGAAGAAGGCGGTACTCCCTTCAACTCCATTTTTGAAGGGGAGAACAATCCTCTTACTGGCGGCAATCCGTTAGGTGTTGGCGAAGAGGGCGGTATTCCAGCAGATGCACTTGGAGGTAATAACCCAATCTTTGCTGGCGGTAGCACTACGCCAACTCCAGTTGGCGAAGGTGAGACACCAGATACGGCAGAAAATCCAACTGGCAACCAAAACACTGTTAATGGTAACGGGAACTGGAATTTTGGTAGCGATAACGACACTTCTGGGAACGGTAACTGGAACTTTGGCGACGGCAACGTTGTTACCGACGGCAACGGCAATTGGAACCTTGGAGATGACAACGAAGTTAGCGGCAACGGCAATCGTCCGAGCGGTAACGACAACAGTATCTCTGGTAACAGTAATCGCGTCGCTGGTGACGGCAACAGCATTAACGGCAATCGCTTTAATTTAGACGAAGACAATTCAAACATATTGGGTAATGCCGACCGCTACTTCCAAACAGATGCAGAGGGCAATGTCGCTTTAGTTAGCGATGAATCTGCTGGCGATCCTAACTACGATTTTGACGGAGTGGTTGAAGCATCTGAGAATGGCGAAGGCGAACCTGAAGATGACGGTTCGGCAGGTCAGAATGTTATCGACCAAGTTTACGGAAGCTTGTCTGAATCTGGTACAGATTCTTTACCAGGTAGCGGCAGTGTTGCTGGTGGCGGTGCCCCTAGCGAAGGCGGCGAATCCCCCATGATGGGCGGAAGCTCGACTGGCGGTGGAAACCCCTTCGGCAGTGAAGGCAGTGAATCCTCCATGATGGGCGGTGGCTCGACTGGTGGCGAATCCCCCATGATGGGCGGTGGCAGTGCTGGCGGTGGTAGTCCCTTCGGCGGTGGCGCTGGTGGTGCTGGCGGTGGCTCTACTGGCAGTCCTATCGGCGGTGGTGCCCCTAGCGAAGGCGGCGAATCCCCCATGATGGGCGGTAGCTCGACTGGCAGTCCTATCGGCGGTGGCGCTCCTAATAGCAATACAAACCCTGATTACGACTTCAGTACTTTTGAACCAAGTGGTGAAGGCGATCCAAACGAATTAATTAGACAAAGTCCTTTTGGTCCCCTGTTAGATCTTCCTGGCATCGACGGTGTAGAAGATATCTTTGGTAACGTCGGTGGTGGCGGAGAAAACCCCTTCGGCGGTGGTAGTGGCGCTGGCAGTGCTGGCAGTGAATCCTCGATGATGGGCGGTGGCTCGACTGGCGGCGAATCCCCTATGATGGGCGGCGGAAGCTCGATGATGGGTGGTGCCCCTAGTGAAGGCGGTGAATCCTCCATGATGGGTGGCGGTAGCTCCATGATGGGCGGCGGTAGCTCCATGATGGGCGGTGCCCCTAGTGAAGGCGGTGAATCCTCCATGATGGGTGGCGGTAGCTCCATGATGGGTGGCGGTAGCTCCATGATGGGTGGCGGTAGCTCCATGATGGGCGGTGCCCCTAGTGAAGGCGGTGAATCCTCCATGATGGGCGGTGGCGCTCCTAACAGCAATACCAACCCCGATTACGACTACGACTTCAGCGCTTTTAAACAAACTGGTGAAGGCAGCGAATCCTCCATGATCGGCGGTAGCTCGACTGGCGGTGAATCCCCTATGATGGGCGGCGGAAGCTCGATGATGGGCGGTGCCCCTAGTGAAGGCGGTGAATCCTCCATGATCGGCGGTGGAAGCTCGATGATGGGTGGCGGTAGCTCGATGATGGGTGGCGGTAGCTCGATGATGGGCGGCGGTAGCTCGATGATGGGCGGTGCCCCTAGTGAAGGCGGTGAATCCTCCATGATCGGCGGTGCCCCTAGTGAAGGCGGTGGCTCTATGGGCGGCGGTTCAATGGGCGGCAGCGGCGAGTCTGGCGGAGGGCAGCCTAATATCGGACCCTTCTCTCGTTTACTAGATATTGAGGGCGTTAATGGCGTGGAAGATATCTTTGGTAACGTCGGCGGTGCTGGCGGTGAATCCCCCATGATGGGCGGTAGCTCGACTGGCGGTGAATCCCCTATGATGGGCGGTAGCTCGACTGGCGGTGAATCCCCTATGATGGGCGGTATCTCGACTGGCGGTGCTGGTTCTAGCAATCCTTTTGCTAACTTCAACCCATTAGAAGAGGGCAATCCTTTTATTGAAGGAGACGAGCCGAATGTTTCTTTCGGCGGTGCTGGTGGTGATAGCGTTGCACAAGCCGAAGGTGGCGAATCTCCCATGATGGGCGGTGGTGCTGGCGGCGGTAGTCCCTTCGGTGGTGGCGATGCTGATGCTGGTGGTGCTGGCGGTCCTAGCAGTCTTCCTGAAACTGGTGAAGTAGCTATTGGCGAACCAGGAAGCTATGTGGTCAGAGATGATAAAGGCAACTGGTATACCGGTGAAGATGATGTTGTCAGCGAAGATGACACTTCTCTCTCTAACCCAGAAATTCCTAATGTCGATTCTGAAGATGGTGGCAATCCTTTTGGCGGCAATCCTTTTGAATTCGACCCGACAGCAGATTCTTCCGATTCTTCTAATGTTCCTGCTGGAGATATTTTCCTTGAGGGCGAAGTTCCCGAAGGTCTTTCTGACGAGGAACTTGCCGTTTCTAGTGGCGTAGCTGACAGCGAAGATACGCCTGCTGAAGATAGTAATTCTTTTGAAGGTAATCCTATGGAATCTAATTCTGACTATAACGGGGATTTTGATTTTGCCAGTTCTGGCAGTCTTTACCAAGATTCTCCCGCAAGCGATGGCGGTGCTTCCGAACTCGCAGATGAAGAACCATTGTTTAATGAGATTGATTTTCAAAATCTTCAGGCAAACGATGGAGAAAACATCGATGCTTCTGTCAGTGAAGTTCCTGTTTTCAATGCTGAAACCAACGAATTACTGCTTCCCAACGGCGTTAAAGTCAACCCCTCTAACGAAGATGGCGAACTCGATATTTTGCTCGATGCTCCTGTCTTTAACGAGGACGGTTCAGAGGCTGGCAATCTTAAGATATCTTTCCCTGATTATGTTGAAGACTACTATAGTTCTGTTTTCAATAGCGATGACATGCTAGAAGTCTTTGGCGGTAGCGGATCTGAAATTTTCAGCTCCGAAATCTCTGACATTGAGGGTAATTCTAATCTATCCGGCGTTGGTACTCCTGTCTTGGGAGAAGATAATGTGCTGCAAGTTCCTGGTGCCTTTGCAATTGACCTTTCTGGACTCAACATGAACAACGAGTCAGTTATTTGAGGTAATTCATTAGCCGACTCAAATCTAATCACCTAAACAAATTAGGGTCGCACTGGCAAATATGCAATGCGACCCTGTTACTATACGTTCACATAAATCGGGATTTTCTCGCTACGGCTCGATCGACGCACTATTCTCCTCATTAATCGAATAAGAAGCAATGACTGATAATTTAATGGAACTATCCTCATTTAAAACTAAGAAAACTGCCGATAGAAACGGTAATGGTAAAAAGGCAATCGCACCCCAAACTAGCAATAATGGCAAGGAGATTCCGCAACTGACTGTAGCTCAGGCTCTTGTCAAAGTTTTAGAAGGCTTAGGAGTTAAAGAAGCGTTTGGCGTTTCTGGAGGCGCAATGGCTATGCTTTGGAGCGCTCTGTCCAATAGCCCTGCCATTGATGTTCTGCACTGCCGCCACGAGGGAGGAGCTGCCTTTGCTGCAACTGAGGCTCACTTTGCTTGCGATCGCCCTATTGTTGTATTTACTACCGCAGGTCCCGGCATTACCAATGCTCTCACCGGACTGCTGGCAGCACGGGACGAGGGAGCAAAGGTCATTCACCTCTCAGCCTGTACCTCAGCTCCGCAGCGCGGACGTTGGGCAATTCAGGAAACGAGCGACCAGACAATTCCTCAAGGCGGAATTTTTACCTCTGGTGCTTTGTTTAACTATGCAACCGTTTTGGAATCGCCTCAGCAGCTTCCCCAAATCGCCCGCAGATTAGCACTTGGTTTGGCACAGCCAGGCGGTTTCGTAGCTCATATTAGTATTCCGACTAGCATTCAGTCTACCCCTATTGAAACTTCTATCCCTGAAATTAACCTAGCTCCTGCGCTTCCAGTTCCCAGCCAGGAAACGGTGGAGATGGCAGCACGGCTACTCTCCGAAGGAGCCTTTGCAATATGGGCTGGTTTTGGCGCGCGGAAGGCAGCCGCAGCGATCCGCGAATTCGCAGAAAGAACCGGAGCCGCTGTTATGTGCTCTCCTCGCGGAAAGAGCATTTTCCCCGAAAACCATCCGCAGTATGTGGGTGTAACAGGCTTAGGCGGTCATGAATCGGTGATGAACTACATGCAGGAGTACTCGCCTCAACGCATTCTGGTACTAGGAACCCGCCTTGGTGAACCGACTTCCTTCTGGAGTAAAGATATGATTCCCGCTAAAGGGTTTATCCACGTCGATGTCGATCCGAAAGTTCCGGGTGTCGCTTTTCCGTTTGCAAAGACTTTACCGATTATTGCGGATGCCAATATTTTTGTGAAGGCACTGCTCGAGCACTTCCCCGAGCAAACTGAGCAAAACATCGCTCTACCAAATCCCGAACGGAATGAGATCGCTCCAGCTGAAAGCAACTTAGTTAGACCAGAAATCTTGATGCAGGCGATTCAGCGAATTGTCGTTGAGGGCAGCGATGCAGTCGTTCTGTCTGAGTCGGGAAATTCTTTTACCTGGACGACTAATCTACTGAGATTTCCCCAAGCCAATCGTTACCGAGTCAGTACGGGGGTTGGCTCGATGGGTCACAACGTCACTGGAGTTGTTGGCACTGCCAGAGGTCGTAATGGTAAAGCTGTTGCGATCGTAGGCGATGGCTCGATGCTGATGAATAGCGAGGTTAGTACGGCTGTTAAGTACCAGCTTCCGACTGTTTGGATCGTTCTCAATGATGCCTACTATAATATGTGCAATCAAGGCATGGCTCTCCTGGGTATGAAAGGGGCGGATGCCAAACTACCAGACACAAATTTTAGCTCGATCGCTCGCGGCATGGGCGCAGAAGGTATCCGCGTAGAAGCTGAGGCTGGGCTTGAGGCAGCTTTAGAAAAAGCGATGGCGGCAACGGGTCCGGTGGTCGTTGATGTCACTGTCGATCCCACTCGCTTTGCACCCTCTAAAGGACGCAACAAGAGCCTCAGCGCTCAGGGCGTTAAATCTAGCAAGGAGCAAGAGAAGAAAGAAGAGCGACGAGTTTCATTTCCGTTAGTTTAAGTGCTAGCGTACCTGGTTTTCCTAAGTTAGGGCTTAGGGGATTGGCTTTACTTCCAATGCCCCTCTCCTAGTGACTATTTTTAACCTTCATCGCTGATGTGGCAGTTTGGCAAGTTAAAGCGATCGCTTAGGCGAAAGTCTAAAGTTTTTAGGGGTCATAGCAGCTAATAATCTTTTGTTCGATCTGACTTTTTTTTGTTTGCACTGACATTTTATATGCCAGCTTATTTATCGATCTACGTAAATTCAACTAAATTGTTTAGTCGTTCACCTAAAGAATCGTCACTTTATCAAAAGATAGTTAATTGGCATGGCTTATTACATCCTGTAACCTTTATACAAAAGCGTAGGTTTTTTGAGGCTTGTCTCACAAAACAACAGTGATATATCTCTCGAATTCTACTCGTAAACTACTGTCTCGCTTGAACTTTCAAGAATAGGGATTAAACATAAAAAATTTAGGTAAACCCGATTTTACTTAAATAGATCGAGATAGGAAATAAAGTTTATTGACGATAAAAAAATAGGAAAAGCCAGCTTGTCTTTTCTCAATTCAATTGCCGAAAGCTTGAATTCCCTTACTTATAGCGACTAATAAACTTACTTAATGACTACTAATAACAGCCAGGTGTTAGCTGAATCAGGTGTAAAAGGAGAGCGGCGTGGAGCTTTTTGAAACTGTTACACAAATGGGTCACGAACAAGTTGTTTTTTGCCACAACCCAGAACTAAATTTAAAGGCAATAATTGCGATTCACGATGCTAGCCTGGGTTCTGCTATGGGTGCAACTCGCTTGTGGCCATATGCTAGTGAAGCCGATGCTCTGCGAGATGTTCTTCGCCTTAGTCGCGGCATGACCTACAAGGCAGCCTGTGCCAACATTCCCGTTGGTGGCGGTAAAGCCGTAATTATTGCCGATCCAAAAGCTAAAACCAGCGAGCTTTTGAGAGCCTATGGACGCTTTGTTGACAGCTTAAACGGACGTTTTATCACTGGACAGGATGTAAATCTTTCTCCCAGCGACGTGCGGGAAATCTGTCAGGAAACCAAGTATGTTGTTGGAGTATTAGAGAAATCTGGAGGACCTGCTTCTATAACAGCACATGGAGTCTTGTTTGGGATAAAAGCGGCGGTAGAGTTTGGCTTACAAAAAGGACTTGACGAGCTAAAGATAGCTATTCAGGGACTAGGAAATGTTGGCAGCAATCTGTGTAAGCTTCTTTATGAGAAGGGAGCAACTCTTTTTGTCACTGATATTAATCCAGAAAGAACGGCAGAAATTAAGCGTCTTTACAAAGCCACAGTTGTAGACCCCGATGAGATTTATTCGCTCGATGTTGATGTCTTTTGCCCCTGTGCTTTAGGAGCAACTTTAAACGACTCAACTATTCCTTTGCTCAAAGCCTCAATTGTTGCAGGAGCTGCTAACAATCAGCTTGAAAACGAACAGCTACACAGCAAACTCCTTAAATCTAAAGGAATTTTATACTGTCCCGACTACGTTATTAATGCTGGAGGCTTAATCAACGTTTACAACGAAATGATTGGCTACGAGGAAGACAAAGCTTTTAAACAGCTAAACGGCATTTATAACACCTTGCTAGAAATATTCAACATTGCCGAGCAACAAGACATCACTACTTTTGAAGCTGCTCAAAAACTAGCAGAAGAGCGCATCAAAAAAGCGAGATTGCAAAAGGCGACAAAGGAACACTAACGAAAGGATGAATTAATGGAAGAAAATACTTTTGCCACATCTGCATATATTGCCACTTTTCCCGAAACGGCTTTTGACTATCTCTGTAGCTTAGAGAATCTTGATGACTGGACTCTCTACAGTCGCATGATTGAGAAGATCGATGAAGATACCTGGTTAGGCACTGCCTCTGGGTACCAGAACAATCTTTACTATCACGTAAAGAGAATAGAGAATCCATTCTTTCGCGGAATCGAGTGGCATTGCGGGGTTGAGTACCAAAAATACTTTCAGGTTTATCCTGTTTTTCTTTTTGCCCCAGACTACATCGAGCCAGGAACAGACGAAAAAGGAGTTTATTTCCACTGGCTCAGCTTTGTCGATCCCAAACGGCGATCTCCAATGATCATGCAGGGGATTGAAACTGTCCACACTTCCGAATGTCGATCTTTAAAAGCGATTTTGGAGCGCAAGGCTGGCATAACCGAAGCTGCCAAGGGACGCTACCGAATTGATACTGACACTATCTATGTAAATGCTCCGATTGAGCTGGGTTTTGAATACCTGCAAGATCTCCGCAACATGGAAGACTGGGCGCATTTTCTGCGCGCTAATAGCGAGATTGCTCCAGATTCAGGCAGCTTTCTCGACGAGTATAACCAAAAAGTAGAAGTTAGCCTGCGGACTCACGACCTCAATAACTACTACCTAATCGAGCAAAACTTTTACTACCCCGACGACGATTTCACCCAGCGTTGTCCGACCGTTATTATTCCTTGCTCATACGCTTTTAACGACCCAGATGCTAGAGGGTTTATTCAGCACAGAATTACCTTCTGGCCCGTTCACCAGTCTCTGCGTCGCGGCAAGCTGCAAATTCAGGACTACGGTGCGGAAAGCATGAACATTAAGCGATTGCTGGAAGCTAAAGCAGGCAATACCGAGACATTTGCCCAAGGCATGAGCTACAAACCCGCCGATTCCAAAGCGATTGTAGCCTCTGTCTAAAGCTGGTAGCTTACGAGGTTGCGATGGGACCCACAGCTTGCTTTGCAAGCAAAGTCCCTGCCGATGCTGGCACTTCGCCAATTTTGTCTAACCAAGGTAACTGCAAACTCTATTTATTTAGTCGATATTTGAGCTACAAGAGATAAAACTCAAGTAATTAACTTATTTATGTGCTGTAAGACCAAATTAGACCGATAAACATATCATAATCAACAATTATTCCTTGTATTAAGGAAAGACATAAAAAAATGGACGAAACTTTGAACGAACAAGCGTCTCCAACAAACGCAGCGCTTGGCGGCGAGGACGTGATTTCCGGCCTTCCAGCACAATATTCTGAAGGCAACGCTGGCTTTTTTAACCGCCAGAACGAGGCTGTGCCGACTGCCGTTACGGTCGGTCCCGACGGCGCAATCTACGCCTCCGAGTTGAGTGCGCTGCCATATCCTGAAGGCTACGCCCGCGTGCTGCGCGTCGGCGATCCAGAGGGCGACGCTAGTTACGACGGGGAAACCCCAGGTGGCACCAGCCAGATCTACGCTAGTGGCTTCGAGCAGCTTAATGGTCTGACGTTCGACGAAGACGGAGCCCTTTACGGCCTCGAATACGAAAACGCCAGCACTCTTTACGATCCAGCACTCTCGGTCGAAGACTTGCCGCCAAGCCAATTAATCAGAGTCGACCCAGACGGTACGCGCCAGCAGATATCGGGCGAAGAACTGCGCTTCGCCAACTATGTGTTGGCGCACGAAGGCAAGGTTTACGCCGCAATCAACAACGGCAATATCGACGAAGGTCAGGTGCTTGCCTACGAGCAAGACGCCGAAACCGGCGAGTGGTCGCATGAGGTCGTAGCGAAAAACCTCAAAAACCCGCGCGGCATGGACATCGGTCCCGACGGAAACCTCTACGTTCTCGAATCGGGCGAGGGCACGCCGGCGGACGATCCGAACGTTGAGGACGCGCTGAGCGTCGAATTTATTCCAGGTTTGGTCAGCCAGCGCGCCGGCTACACCGGCGCTATCAGTCGAATCGACCTTGAGAACGGCGGTCAAGAGCGGCTTTACGAAGGTTTGCCCTCGACCATCGAATACGACCCGAACACCGGCGAGGATCGCATTCTTTCCATCGGTCCGAACGGCCTGGCGATCGGCGAGGATGGCACGGCGTGGATCGCCTCTGGTGGCGGCCTGACGGATGAAACCGCCGACGCATTGGGTGAATTCGGCGAGGGTTTGCGCGGCGTACTGAAGCTAGAAGGTCTGTTCGACGAGGATCCTTCGCAGGCGACCTGGACTCCAACATTTGACGCGGTGGAATACGCTGGTGAGAACGGTCCAGACGGCGCAACCACGCTGTTTAACACGCAAAGTAATCTAAACGATATTGAAATTGGTCCAGACGGCAATCTCTACGCCGTCGATGCGGCACGCAACGTGTTATACAGCATAAGTCCAGATGGTGAAGAGGTGGAAAGCGTCACCGTGCTTCAAAAGACCCCTCCGGTACTTACTCCGCCGCAATACGGCTTGGTTACGGAAGCGGGTGGTGATCCTAGTGCTGACTACCGCGTTGAGGTTGTTGATCGCACCTTTAAGGGAGACAACGAGCTGCCTGATACGCCAGGAAGACAGCAAGCGCTAGCTAACGAGGCAATGACTCCAGCCGAGAATGGCATAGATAGTGAACTGCCTAGTGAAGTACCTGGTGAAGCACCCTCAACCATTGGTGAAATGCCCGATGGAGCGCCTAGTGAAGCACTTTCAACCACTGGTGAAGCGACTAATTCTCCCTCTCAGCAAGATTCCCCCATCGGAGAATCTGCTAACGGCAACAGCGAACCACCTCTACGCGGTGAGGATGCCGCAATCGGCGGCATTTTAGGCGAGGAGCAGCCGTCGGCAGGCAACGAGGATTCGGTCAACGCGGGACAAATTACGGCGGATCGCCCTACCCCTGGCAATCCAATGCTGGAACCCCAAGCCCCAGCGGACGGTCTGCCAGTACCAGAAGCCGACGCAGGTGAAGGCATAGACCTACCCGACGATGCTGAGGTTCTCGTTGCCACAAACCCAGACGGCTCTCCAACTGAGGTGCCAGGCTTTGACCCAACGATGCCTCCTCCAGACGACTTCAACGCCAACGACTTCGACCCGCTTAATCCTGGCGCGCTGCCAGGAGTCGAGCAGAGCGTACTTATTCCTGGTCCAGTCGATCCGACTGCGCCTGCAGTCACTGAAGGTAATCCGTTTGCTGACTACTTCGATCCGTTTTTCGGCGTGTATTCACCAGCGGAGGGCGAAGAGCCGATGTTGCCAGATGGTGAGGACAGCTACACGGTCGATGACCTGTTCGTGTTTGGCGATCGCCTGACTGAAAACGGCGGTGAGTTCGGCAAGAATTCTGTAGCAGAAAGCACAGGCGCGAATCCACCCTACGACGACGCACCGTATTCGCCAGACGGTAACTTTACCGACGGCAAGAACTGGACCACTTACCTTGAGGACATTCTGGGCGTCGAGGACAATGCCTCGCAAGACACTAACTTCAGCTACCTCGACGCTACGGCACGCGAGTTAGAAAATCCAGTCGATCCGTTCGGTCAGGCAACCGAGTTAAATACCTTTGCGGGACAGATCGACACCTTTGAGCAGACCTACGGCACATTCGATGAGAACGACTTAGTGGTCGTCAACTTCGGTGGCAACGATCTGACCTTACCACCAGCGGAGGGCGTCGCACCAGAGGAGGCCGCGCAGCAATCGATCCAAGCTACCGTCGACGGTATCGCAGACTTACAAGAGTTAGGCGCAGAGAACTTTCTAGTCGGGCTCGTCCCGCCAGTCGAGCTAGCGCCGATCTTCAGCGACCAAGAGTTTCTAGATCTCCTCGGCGTCGAGCCAGGCTTCTTCGACCCCGTGGTCGAGCAATACAACCAGGGTTTAACAACCGCGCTGGAAACATACGAGGCAGAATCGGGCGCGAACGTTGAGATCTTAGACGTCAACGGGCTGTTCGATTCCATCGCCGCAGAGCCAGGAGCTTACGGCTTCGTCAACGTAGACGAGCCAGTCTTGAGCAGCCAGACGGCAGTAACTGGTGAGCCAATAGAATACAATGAGGCGATCGCCGGAGAAGATCCAGCGGTGCAGCATGCGACGCTGTTCCTCGACCCGTACTTCCACCCGACCGCGCTCGGACACTCGATTATCGCCGAGACGGCGCGTGACGAGCTGCTCGATCTGGGCAATGCTGTTCCTGAAGAAACAGGAATGACCGTTGGGCTTTACGATACGCACGAAGATACTCTAATCGCGCCGCTTAAGAATGGTACGCAAATTCAGGCAAGCGAAATTGCTGGTAAGAATCTGACAATTTCTGCCTCAGTCCCGGAAGACAGCGCCTATTCTGAACAGGTAGAGAGCGTGTTCCTAAATCTAAATGATGGTCAAGTTACTAGAACAGAGAATGTGGATCCTTATGCTGTATTCGGTGACAATGGTGGGGATTATTTCAAAGCAGGAATTGATTTGCAGGGGGAAAACACCATCGCTTTTGAGATGTATTCCCAGGATGAACTCGGCGGCGAAATGCTTGGCAGCATGAATATAAACTTCTCGGTCGTCTAAGCATCCCTGGTTTCGACAGTCCGTTGATAGCTAACTCAAACTTCTGAAGGTAGAACTTTGGTTGGGTATCAACGGAGAAACTGTGTTTTCTTTTTTATTTTACGTTTTTTTAGCTGGAGCTACTTATAATTCTTCGTAGGTTGGGAAGCACAATTGGGAAGTCAGCTGTACACCGCTCTCGAAAGCAAGCGGTGTCTACACCAACTGCATTTCGCGGTTAAACAACAGATTTAAATGCTGCTTGGAGACTGGCGACTGCTTGAGGTTTAAAAGGTGCAGCTAATTGCCAAAATTGGGGATTAACTTTTCTTTTGGCTGCCAGTCTTTCACGAGCATAGTCAATTAACATCTCGGACAATTGCTCGTTATTACGCTGTTTTAAACCGTAAATAGGAAGAAGAGGACTACCGACGAACAGAGCTTTAAGCACCATCTGATTCCAGGCTAAATCATCTAAATATTGGGCGGGATAGGGATTGTATAAAGCGATCGCATTAAACACCGAGGTTATGTTACTGCGAATTCCTTCAGCAGCACGGAGTTTAAAATTTTCTGGCTCGGGTAACAATGGCAAACTTTGATATAAAGCGATCGCTTCTTTCACGTCTGCTGCTGCAAAAATTTTATCTAAGGTGGCTACATATTTGTATTTATCTTCATGGGAAAAAGCTAAAATCAACAAAGTACGACCAGCCTGGTTTACAGTCCAATTAGTTGGATTCCATCCTGGTATTATGTCATCTGCTGCTTGTAATTGCTCAGTCGATAATTCCAGTTTTTGCTTTTCTAGATAGCGCGATGCCTGACTAAAAGCAATAAATAGAGTTTTTTCTGCCGCATTTCGCTTAATTTCTGCTTGTTTCCCCTCTAACCAGACCAAACTTTCTTTAGAGGTTTGTGTTTTTAACCAGTTATCTAATAAAGCGGAAATTTTATTTATTTTAAGATAAGTTTCAGTTGACATGGTTTGATTAATAAGTTGGACATCAATAATTAATATAGTCATATTAATTGTGCCAACAGCCAATATTTGAAATAATTTTTAGTTTAGATTTTAGATAGTTTAGTTTTTCATTAGTTTAATAAGTTTAGATTACTAAAACCAAAATTTTTTATTGGTTGCGATCGCAAAAAACTGTTTATAATACTATTAAGAAAGGCGATATGCAGCTTATTAAATTTACTCAATCTTTTTTTCCTTAATAAAAACCCCAAAAAATCGCCACTCAAGTATTATCTAACCTAATCTTTGACAAAATATCCCAATTTTTAACTATTCACTTTCGACCTCCCTCTTAAAAAGCGAGGAAAACTTAAAAAAAACGCACAAGACGTATTTAGAAAATTTAGCAAAAAATGATGTTTCTCGACCCTCATATTCACATGACTTCTAGAACTACGGATGACTATCAAGCCATGGCAAAAGCTGGGATAGTAGCGATAATTGAACCAGCTTTTTGGTTAGGACAACCCCGCACTAGCGTGGATAGTTATAAAGATTATCTGAGTTCTCTAGTTGGTTGGGAAAGATTTCGCGCCAGTCAGTTTGGCATCAAACATTACTGCACCATCGGTTTGAACTCTAAAGAAGCTAACAATGAAGCATTGGCAGAAGCAGTGATGGAGTTGCTGCCTCTCTATGCCTGTAAAGAAGGAGTGGTGGCAATTGGAGAAATTGGTTATGACGACATGACTCCAGCAGAAGACAAGTATTTCCGCCTTCAGTTAGAGTTAGCTAAAGAATTAAATTTACCCGTAATGATTCATACCCCACATCGGGATAAGAAATCGGGTACATCTCACAGTATGGATGTTTGCATAGAACATGGTTTAAAACCATCTCAAGTAGTTGTCGATCACAACAACGAGGAAACCGTAAAAGAAGTATTAGATCGAGGTTTCTGGGCTGCCTTTACGATCTATCCCCATACCAAAATGGGCAATGAGAGAATGGTGGAAGTAGTGCGCAATTATGGTTGCGATCGCATTATTGTTGATAGTAGTGCCGATTGGGGAGTAAGCGATCCTTTAGCCGTGCCGAAAACTGCTCGACTAATGCAGGCAAGAGGCATCCCCGAAGCTCAGATAGAAGCTGTTTGCTATCAAAATGCTTTAGCTGCTTACGGTCAAAGCGGTCAGATTAAAGAAAGTGATTGGTTGAATCGGGACTCCATCGATCAGCGTCAACTGTATAGTGATAATTCTGTATTGAGAGGTCAAGAACCTTTAGTAGAATCAACATCCGAAAGGTCTATGATTATTGTTTAATTTTTAGACGTTGCTGATTTGAAGTATGAACTCCAAAAGTAATCTGTTTTTAGCTCTTAGCCTTTTAAACAATTTACTCAACCGAGATGTTAGCTCAAGACTCGCTACTTGCGAAGCAGTATCCTTTAGGATTAAGTGCCTTTATTACTTATTACTTACAAGCAATTAAATTTTCTATCCTAACTAATTAACGTACTCTAATGTTATGTCTACAACAGTTAAATCAGTCAAATCCCAGTCTATCTGGGCGTATTTACAGTTAATGCGTCCTGCTAATATTGTTACTGCTTGGGCAGATATTTTGCTGGGTTATGCTGCTGCTGGGGCGGTAACAATGGACGTTAAGCTGAATTTTATGGTCTTGGGCTGGCTGATTTTAGCTACTACGGGGCTATATGGTGGGGGAGTTGTTTTTAATGATGTTTGCGATGCCGAATTAGATGCCGTCGAACGTCCCGAACGTCCTCTGCCCAGTGGTCGGGCTTCTTTGTCGGGGGCGATTCTATTAGGAACGGGGTTGCTATTTATAGGAATTGTGGCAGCAGCTATGGTTTCTGGTTTGAGTGCAATTTTAGCAACAATCGTCGTTATAACGGCATTACTGTACAATAAGTACGGCAAACATCAAACTGTTCTCGGTCCCTTGAACATGGGAGTCTGTCGTGGGGCGAACTTGTTGCTTGGTGTAAGTGCCGTGACCGAAGCAGTCGGCGAGCGTTGGTATTTAGCCTTAATTCCGATTATTTATATTGCTGCAATTACTGCTATTTCACAGGGAGAAGTCCACGGAGGAAGTAAAACTACGGGGATTGTGGCGATCGCTTTTATTAGTGTAGTTGTTGGTAGCATTCTCGGTTTAGGCGTACTGCCAGAATATACCCTTTCAATCACTCTGCCTTTTTTAGCTTTATTTATAGTTTTAGTATTGCCTGCCTTTATTAAGGCTGCCGTTAAGCCCAGTCCTGAATTAATTCAAACGGCGGTTAAAGCAGGAG
>DATNPK010000005.1 GCA_036703275.1 Coleofasciculaceae cyanobacterium
TTTTCGATACCTGATGGATGTAATTCCTTTAGATGCCAGCTTAGTCAAAGGTTCTCATGGTCATGTTACTCAGGCGGTAGGGCGATCGCCATTGTTAATTACTCAACAGCAAGACTTATTAAATAGCAAAACTATTGAAGCCAAAGAGGTATTTGACTTAATACTTAATCATCTACTAACTGATGTTATGCGCTCTTAATACCAATTCTCCATGAAAATGCATGTTGTAAATGAATTAAATGACAGTTTGGATAGCAATCTCATTGGCCAGGGTAATTGCATCAAAAAATAGGGTAGTGTAGCAAAGATGTTGAATAAGTTATATTTTTCTGCCAAACTCGTACTTATTAATGTACAAACCAATCACTAAATCATGCATTTGAGTGATTTTTTAAAAGCAAATAGTTTTCCTTTGCAATATTTTAATTCTCGTTCTTAAAGTCAGATGTTTCTTTCAATTTTCTACATTTTATATTTGCTTACTTGTCTTTCATCCTTCGAGAAGGGAGTAATCCTAAATACGTTAGAAATATCCGAATTGCAGACAGAGCATACTATCAAGGTGACTATGATACAGCAATCATCAACTATATGAGGGCATTAAATGAAAAGCCTAGCGATTATTACGCTAGCACAAGGATTCAGCAAGCAAGATGTATTCAAGCTAAGCAACCTGCAACCCATGCACAGTTTACAGCAATGTGCCCAAGCCTTTATCCATAAAACAATTGAAGAATAAGTCAGCCAGGTTTGTAAATCTAGATTCTGCTTCAGAAGCTGCGCGCTCGCTATCTATGCAACCTTCGAGTAAATCGGAAATATTTAGAACTACATCTCGACGAGAGCGATCAAATACCGACTGGCGAGCTTTGCAAGCTTTACTCAAATACCTAGCGGGGCGACAATAGTAGCTAGAAAGCAGATAGAATAAGTGTCATGGGTTTCTGACCTCGTTGATAAAATGGGCATTTATTAGGAGATAAATTCATTAATTAAGTTGTTTTTTCCGAAAGAGCAAAGCAAAAATTGAGCCAACTATAACCATATAAACCAATATAAAAGTTACTATGTCTTGAGAAAGTACGTTTTAATTCTTTGACTCTACCGATATAGTTTTCAATTCCTGTACTCTTGATTTTCTGTCCAGTAAAGGTACTAACTGTATAAACAATGCTCATTAAAATTAGCCAAGAAATCAAGTGATCGCCTATGACTTTAGTTCCTTCCAAGTTATAACCACCTTTCTTAAAATCTCGAAACATCTCTTCAATCCCAAATCGTTTCTTATAAGCAGTAATTGCTTCCTCTAAAGACCCCAAGTTCGTTAAAATAAACCAACCTTCTTCTGGGTTTAAACCATAACGTTTTTTCTGCCACTTAGCTGCTAAATCAAACCCTGCCACTTGTTTAGTTTTGGTCATTTTACTCCCCAAAGATATAAAGATATTTCTGGTTTCAATCCTAACTGTTGTAGTTCACACCAAATTTCTGATTCAAGCTCAACAAAGTTATTCTTTTTAAGACGCAAACAGAAGTATACTTTCTTCTCTCTGAGCCAAAATGCTAAATCCAACTAATGACTAATATATTGATTGATTGCCATCTACTTCTATCTATTGCTAAATGCCATACTCCTTTCGGGTCAATTGACTCATCTATCCATTGATAAATTAACAGGGCTATTTCATTCTAAAAAGAGACAAAATATGCTCTAAACCAAATTGGCATTTACGCTGTCCTAAAGGATACCGCTCCGCATATGCTTGAGCCATGTTGTTAAACCCAGCATCCCGATACAAATTAATCGCCAAATTACGGGCGATCGCTAAAAATTGTGGCAGAGGAGCAGTTCTAATTCTGGATTTATCTTCTCCTTGAGTTACATCTCGGACATAGTGAACTTGATTCTCTACACCCCAATAACCGCGAATCCTTTGATAAAAATTAAATGCCGATTCTTGTATGTCAGAAATATAGTACCTGGTACTGAACTCAGTGTGATATTTCAATTGTCGCTCTGATTCAACCTTAATCACGGTTTTAACCGCAAGCCATTGAGATAACTCTTGGTTTAAATAGCTAATGTTCACTCGACGTTTCTCAATTCTCCAATGCCCCTTGCCAATATGTTCAAAACAGTCATCCTTGGTCAATTGTTTTTGTATAAATTGATAAAGTTTGGGCTGGTTTCCTTTGACGGCAGCAAGATAATGGTTCCCACTTTGAACAATCTTATTAATCGTTTTTTTGTGTGTTCATGGCATCAAATGCTACTACTACTCCTTTGAGTGCCAGAGATTCAATCAACTTTGGTACAGCAGAAATTTCATTACTTTTATTTTCTACCTCTTGGGGTTCAAGAATTAATCCTCTTTCTACCAAATATGCGCTAACTAAAGTAATTGCTTTATGTGGCTCACAGTCTCGAATTTCTTCTGATAATAAGTATGAGCCTCTTAATACTTCGCCGTCTAACGCCAGAGTTTCTCCTGGTAATGGCTTAATTTTGAAGAAGTTGGCTAATTTTGCCGAATAATCTTCATAATCTAGACCGAGCAATGACCTTCTTATAGTGCTGTAAGAAGGAATTCTGTTTACTTTAAATAACTTTTTTAGTTCTTCATTGTATGACTTTAGCCAATCTCCTATTGCTAAAAATCCTTGATTGCCTGCTGCCACTGCTAAGGTAAATAAAGCCAGACATAATTGTAATGAATGCCTTGTCCCCTGCTTCCTTCTACGATCTGGTATTCCAGAGAATGCATCTATTATTGCTATTTTATTCATTTTTTTAGCTTAATTTAGACTACCATAATTACTCTACCATCGAGAATGAAATAGCCCTGATAAATTAAAGATAACCATATTGTCTTCACACTCCATACTTCCAGGGATAAAAATCTCTGTATTTTCTTTCTTCTGCTTTCAAAAAGTATTGGTAATGGCAAACAAGTCGCTAATTTTTTCAAAATTTACTTTTTAATTGATTGTAGAAGATTAATCAGAATTTCTAACAATAAATAATCTGATGGTTTGAGATCTTGTTGGAAATGGGTTTGATATAATTCAGGTAACATTATATGACGATATGTTTGATGACTTGTTCTTCAGCCTATCTTTTTTTGCCACTTGTCTCAAACTCTCTTCTTCTCTAATTTTCAGTCTAGATTATCGTTCCCACAGCTCAAATACATAAAGTTTATAGAAAAAAGCTATTCGGGCAACATAGGTAGCTAGGCGGAATTAAATTTAGGCATTGTGTAAAAATAAAGTGAACAATTTAATGAAAAGTTAGATAATGAGAATGTAACTAAATAAAAGTTTTAGATGTCTAATAATCAGGTAATCGAAAGATTCGAGATAAGTACGAAAAGCTTTTGCCTTATTTAAACGAAAAAACTCGTCGTATTTGGGCAGGGATTGAAGCTAGAAGCTTAGGATGGGGAGGGATTACTCAGGTATCTTTGGCAACGGGGCTATCTCGTACGACAATTCAAAAGGGAATACGTTCGTTAGAAGAATCGAGAGAAGGAAAAACGGCAAACGAAAGTAGCAGAATTCGTATCCAAGGAGGAGGACGTAAATTACTTGAAGAACAAGATGCAATGTTGCTGGTTGACTTAGAATCGCTGATTGAACCAATGACATTGGGAGACCCAGAGTCGGTTTTGAAATGGACTTCAAAAAGCGTGGTCAAACTGGCGGATGCACTGAATCTTGGGGGACACAGAATTAGTCCCAAAAGTGTCTACAATTTGCTTTTGTCCCTAGGCTATAGCTTACAATCAAATCGAAAGACCCGTGACGGCTCATCTCACGCAGCGCGCGACCAACAATTTCTGTATATTTCAAAGTTGGTCAAAGATTTTCAATCCCAGAACGAACCTGTAATTTCAGTCGATACGAAGAAAAAAGAGTTAATTGGCAACTTTAAAAACCCTGGAACTGAATGGTGTCAAAAAGAAGAACCAGTTTAAGTACGAATGCATGATTTTGTTGACCCCCAATTAGGGAAAGTAATTCCCTATGGAATTTATGATTTAACCTTAAATAAAGGTTGGGTCAATGTGGGTATCGATCATGATACGGCAGAATTTGCAGTAGAGTCGATTCGTCATTGGTGGTACTCTAATACTGTTCGGTTAAAAATTAAGCAGCAGGAACAACAGTAAAAGTAAAAGGTTGAAGTTGAGTAAACCCAGTTCGATGAATTGGCTTTGTGGCTTTAAATTTAGAGCGAGGTTTCTTAACGACTCTGGGATTAGTTCGACCTTGACGGGTCGTCAGGATTTGTTCGGCAATTTCCGAAATTAACCAAGAGAAAAAGTAAGGTAGAGAAGAAGGCAAAGCCTGCTGACATTGAGAGATAGCACGACGTAAAATTCGTAAAGTTCTTGTAAAATTAAATCTGAGAGGAGATTTATCGTTAGTGCTAGAAGCACGAAAGATTAAAGAACGTACTGCCCAGTAAGCCAGTAACCACCCATAAATTTCTTGAACAACTAATTTAGGTTTTTTTGAACGAATCGGTGTTTTTCGAGCATTAAGATGAGTTTTGAATTCAGCCAGCGTGTTTTCTACCTCCCAACGCCAATGATATTCTGATGCCAGAAGTTCAGATGGAAACAGTTCATAATCCATCAAGTCAGTAATTAAGCGATAAACAACTTCTGTGCCTTTTTCCCGAATCACATATTCAATAACTCTGACTTGAATTTGAATTGCTCCCTTTTTTTTAGATTTACGGTCAGGATTGACCCAAGATAAATAAGAACCATCAGGTAATTCTTGAACAGGAGCAAATTTAACGTTCTTGCGAATGCGACCCAGAATATGACATTTTTGGTCAAGTGATTCCAAGACCATCAGCCAGGGAATCAAGTCCTCTATCCCAAGTTAACAACATTCCTTTTTGAACACAACGCAATAACTTTCTCGCTCTGACTCTTTCGCCGATTCGATAAGGACTGATGAGAGCATCTGTAATGATATGAGTTCCTAACTCTACCAGAATTACTAACCGTGCTTTTGGGAAAGCCGCTGTTGTTCCCTTGGGACTCCCTGGATAACCAAAACCTCGACCATTTTCTTCTGTATCAGTGATATCATACCAATTTAAATAGCATTCAGGGCAGATAGGGCATCGTTGATGAAAGAATAACCGGTGCTCGAAGCAATCACTTCTGGCGTTAACTCACATATAAGTTGATCGACTTTGGTTTGCAGTTGAGCCTGGGTTTTGAACCAA
>DATNPK010000006.1 GCA_036703275.1 Coleofasciculaceae cyanobacterium
TAACCGACCAGAGAAATGGAATTGCTCGACCATTACAGATAATCGCTAAATGAGTCATGCAATATTTATTCCATAGCATTGTCGTATCTAAAGCTAGATAGATTCTTGTCTTCGACCAGTTAGCGCTCGCTGCCATCAATAGAGGAAGATAGATTTTTTCTACCTCTACTTTTCGATTGCTTAAAAAGCGTCCCCAACGTTTTTGATAGCTTTGAGCTTTAGTCGCTCTACTCATCACATAGGATTCCCACTCTGTTAAATGCAGACTTTGACTTAATAACACTCCCATTACCATCCAACTCAACGTAATCAAATGTCTTTTGTTTGAGTAATGGCTGTATTGCGAGGCAGCGCGTTGGGCGGTTTCACCGACTTAAAGCGACTGCCGAGGGCGACGCAGATATTGCATTAGTTGATGATAAAGAGGTGGGTGCTGATTCATGATTTTTCACTGGTTTTTCGTAATTTCAGTGTCTCATGATGATTGCCCACTTTTTTATGAAAATCACGCTTTTCATCTACTTGTGTCCATCAGTCAGGGTTTTCTCACCCCTCCTCAGGTTCAAAGAGATCTCAATCGAATAATTACGGAGATTGGAACACCAGCTAATTCGCCCAAACTTCGAGGTTATGCTAAGGGACGAACCCAGGGCATGGTTCAAACTAAAAGAACTCGTCATGAGGTCATTAAACAAGGCAACAAAGAGAAAAAGCCAGAACCATCACCACCAATTGCAGTCTAATCGACTTGAAATTGTTAGTTAGCTATTGAGTCAAAATTCGCGAATTTCCATCGCGAATCATTTTGCTGTTTGTCCAAAGTCCAATCCTGTTTTGGTCTTAATTTTCTCATGGTTTTCTACTATTTTAAGCATTTGAGAAAATGTCTCTTTCTTAACTCCACATAAGCGTTTGAACTTTTCTGGGAACAAGTTTTTTCTTTTTTACTGACCTATTTATCTCTTTTTTATCATACTTTTGCAAGAGGTCTATTGAGGTAAACGTCCATGACGACGCACAAAATCTCTCTTTTGTGTCTGTCATTTGTTAAGAAACGTGTGCGGTTGCCCTGTCTTAAAGATGTAAGGATTACCCTAATTTTTAGTAACCTTATCGAAAGAGGAAGTAAAACGCAAATATAACGTGCGATGATTGAGAAAAAAGTGAAATAAATCGAAATAGCTCGAATCCAAATATTTATCTTCCAAGATTGATGCCTTTAAGTCTCTCACGTCGCTTGTTTATTTTTGAATCCCTACTTCTGGCAGCTAATGCCTGTACATCGGCACAAAAAACCAGCCCTCCTTTGCTTATTGGCGTTGTTAATTATGACCAATATGAACAAATTACTAACCGCTATACAAATTTTAGTCGCTACTTGAGTTCGGTATTGAGAACACATGTTGAAATCGAGCCAACTTTTAATGAGCGCAAAGCGTTAGAGCGTATTCAAAGCCAAGCTTGGTCTTTGGTTTTTGCGCCTCCTGGAGTAGCAGCGATCGCTATCAACGATTTTCACTACATTCCTCTTTTTCCCATGCAGGAGGACGTAACGAATCTCCGTTCTATCTTTGTTGTTGACAACAATAGTCCAATTTGGGAATTAAGGCAGCTAAAGGATAAAACTGTTGCCCTGGGTCAAGTTGGCTCGGCTACAGGGTACTATTTTCCCATCTATAATCTTTACGGTTTGACTCTTGCCGAAGTCTTACTCTCACCAATACCTAAGACCATTCTTGAATGGGTTGCTCAAGAAAAGGTGACTGCGGGAGCACTTTCTACGCAAGAATTCAATTTTCACAGTCCGCAATTTAGTCAAGCAGAGTTTCGTATCCTTTATACTGACTCTCACCCAGTTCCTCTTGGTTCGATTTTGCTTGCACAGACTGTAGATCGGACTTACCAGAATCGAATAATCGAAGTTATGAACAATGCACCTCCCGATATAGTTCAGCAAGCAGGCTATGTTCCAAATGCGTCAGTGCCAAATTATGAATATATGATTTCAGTAGTAGAGCGAGTCCGAGCGATCGCCGCCGACCTAGGCATCCCCTACGAATAAGTTTGTTCTGGCTAAATTAGCGAGAGCGCGACTTGCTACCTAATAAATCGCTGTCGAAAATCTTTCGCCTGCTGTAAATTGGAAATATTTTTAGCTAGAGCCAGACACAGTTCGGTTTCTGTCATATTAGGATTTTGCTTTACAGCGCGTTTGCAAATAAAATTTGCTATCGGACCAATATATTCTACTAACTCTTGATAACAGCGTTCGACAAACTCTGGAGTTATCCTCTCGTCAAAAGGGTCAGAAGCTATTGTAGTTGAATTAATGATGGGTCTAATTGAAGTTTCGGATGCACTGGTGGTAGATTGTGATGTAAATATATTAACACTGAAATGTTCATCTAATATTTTTAAACTCGGATTGATAGCAACAACCTCATTAAAAATTGTCCTGCTGTTAGGTGGACGATCGATAGGAGAAAATGCCATCATACGGTCAATTAAGTCGGCAAACTCAGGGGTAAGTTCAGGAACGGTGTCTCGCCAAAGCAGTTTACCTTTGGCTGAATCGTAAAAATTGCCAGGATTTTGGACAGTCAAGAGATAAATTGCCGTGCCACCAAGAGCATAAAAATCTGACTGCAATACTGCTTTTCCCATCATCTGCTCCATTGACGTATATCCGTGGGTAACAACTCCTGTAATTTCGCCTGTGGCTTTTTTTTGCAGATAGCTATGAGTGACTTTTCTCACCGTGCCAAAATCAATCAGAGCAATACAGCCATTGGCACGAAGCATAATGTTTGAGGGCTTAATATCCCGATGAAAAAAATTCTCGTTGTGAACTTGTTCTAGAATCAAAGCTAACTCTGCTAACCAGCGTTGAACCCTTTTTAGCTTAATCGGGCGATTACCTCTTTGTTCAATATAATCGCTCAAGTTTAAACCCTCTATTTTTTCCATCACTAAGCAATGCAAGGATTCTTCCGTTCCTGTAGGAAAATATAAAAAATAACCATCTAGATCGATCTTTGGTATACCAGGATGATTGAGAATGCTCAATACTTGAGCCTCCTGCTGGAATAGCTCTATATATTTGGGATGATTATCCATTAAAATCTTGAGTACCCAACAACGAGAATTGAAGTCAATTATTTCATAGGTTATGCCAAATCCTCCTTGACCAAGTTCTCGAACCACACGATATCTTCCATCCAAAAGCAATTCCGAGCCACAACCTTGACAAAAAATTGTCGTATCACAATTATTTGGTTGTTTACATTGAGGATTGATGCATAAACTCATTAGCTTAAGTTCAAAATTAATATTAAACCTCTTTTTTGCATGAATCACGCGCTCGCTTAGTCAGGCCAATTTGGTTTGGAGTATATTATTGTCTCTTTTTAGAATGAAATAGCCCTGGGTCACATGAGCTAGGTTGTGATTTTTGTCTAATGAGGTGCAAAAGATCTGAGCTATTCCAAATTCGCGTTATCCAAAATCCTTGATTATCAAACTAAGCCTTTAAAAACCGAGCGAGTTGCTCCAACTTTTGCCAGGCTAGTCCGCTGTTGACAATATCCCTCGCCAGAACCAGAGTCCGAACAAAAGTGTCGAGATAATTATTCTCTTCAGGTACTACTTCACCAACATACAATGCCAAAGCTGCATTTAAGACAACTATATCTTGCTGGGCTTGAGTTCCTTGACCGCGAAGAACTGCTTGAAGAACTTCTGCGTTTTCTCGAACATTTCCCCCATGAAGTTGACTGATGGGAGTTCTGGAAAAACCCAAATCTTTAGGGTCGAGGGTGAGGGCATGAATTTGTTGGTTTGACAAAATGGAGAGTTCGCTTTTATCCCCCAACCCTGCTTCGTCTAAACCTTCGCATCCGTGAAGGACAATTGCTCGATTAGTTCCCAGTTGTTTTAAAACCTGCGCAAAAGTCGGTACTAAAGAGGAATGATTGACACCAATAACCTGCCCTGTTGGTCGCAAAGGATTGAGCAAAGGACCGAGTAGATTAAAAATTGTCCGCACTTTGAGGGTTTTACGCAAGGGAGCGATCGCTTTTAAAGTTGGATGCCAATCTGGAGCGAATAGGAAAGTGATTCCCACTGCTTCGAGAGCTGACTGAGCCTTTTGGGGGGTTGCCTTGAGATTAATACCCAATGCTTCTAATACATCTGCCGAGCCAGTTTTACCCGATGCCGAACGATTGCCATGTTTGGCAACCTTAACTCCAGCAGCAGCAGTAACAAAAGCCACAGCAGTAGAGATATTAAAGGTTGACGCTCCATCTCCACCAGTACCGCAGGTATCTACTAGAGGTGCAGTACCAACTAGGCAATCGCGCGATGTCGCTTTAACCGATTGAGAGTATAAGACCCGAACCATACCAAGCAACTCTTCGCTAGAAACTCCTTTTGCCTGAATTGCTGCTAAGATCGCCCCCGATACTACAGGGGAAATGGTTTCTGTAAGCCAACCAATCATTAAATCGGTAGCTTGAGAAACGGAAAGAGATTGACCTTCGAGTAATTGTTGCAATAAAGCAGAGTAATTAAGGGGTTCGTGAATTAAAAGCTTGTTATCTAAATTTGCTATTGACATAGTGATCTTTATAGGTTTGATTTACTCTAAAATGAAAAAACCGTACGAACTGTACCAGTTATAATTGTGCCGTTACTGTCTTGATTTCCTGAATTGGTAATTACTTGAGCCGATGGAGTAATTTGCAGACGACGACTTAATGGGTAGTTATAAAACAGTTCAAAATTAGTCTGGGTTGCATTGCCAACTTCGCTAGCGATAAAGGGCTGACCTACAGCTATTCCTGCCAAAGCACCTTCGCGAAATAAATTTCTAGCACCAATTCCTGCTATCCAGTAATGAACGTCGATATCCCCCACGATTGTTTCATCGTAGCTACCATAGCCATAGCGAGCAAAAATACCAAATTCAGAGGTGAAGCTAAATTCTAAATTAGTACCGACGACATCAAAGCGATTGTCAAATAATTCACCTCCGCTATATTGCAGGCGTACAGCAAAATTTCTAGAGGGTGAGTATTCTGCTTCTACCGTTCCTTGATAAGTATCCCCAAACAAACCGCGATTGCCTGCTGCGTTAAGATTCATGCTTTGTTGGGGAAATAGGACTTGGGTAAATGGCGCAGCACCAATAACCGGTCTAATTTGTTCTCCACCAGGATTGCTAGCGTCTGGTGCTGCATACAATCCCCTGATGGCAAATGCTTTATGTGGTTTCCAATCAACTGCTGCCCCAGCAGCAGGACCATTAACTGGAAATAGAATCAAATTATTAACAAATAACTCAGAGCTAAAGTCTAGGAAGCTAAGATTGGCATAACTATTGCGATCAACATAATCGGTCGAGCGAATGTCTGGACCGAGAGAAACTGACAGGTTGGAAATGGGTTTGAAGGTGTAAGCCAATCTGCCTATGCCAAAATCTCCATCTTCTGTAGGTGGTTCTGCCGCATACTCTATCTGACTGCCAAAGAAAGGCTCTAACGTAGCAGCAGCATTGTCTACGCCCCTAAAATTATTTACCGTAGAGCCACTAGCACCCTCAAGACGAATTAACAAAGAATCAGTACCAAAAAAGCTGGTGGTTAAATCTAATCCCGCTCGATAGAGTATTGTCGCCTCGGGATTAGAATTGGCAAGTTCTCGCCTACCTGAAGGATCGACAATGCGATCGCCATCAAACCCTCCCGCATTAGCCGACATAATAATCTGTCCTCTCAACTTGGTAGTAGTGGAGAATTGGTTGTCTTCAAAGGCGGCGACACGACCTTCAATATTGTTCACCCGTCCTTTTAGTTGAGCTAATTCTGGCTCAAAGTCGCGAGCGAGTCGATCAAGCTGGCTGAGATCGTTAGGTCTAACCGTTTCCTGTTCGGCTATCATACGTTCGATGGCGTTGACGCAGGTATTTAAAGCAGCAGCAAACTCCCAGCGAGTTAAAGCGCGATCGCCCTGAAAAGTTCCGTCGGGATAGCCAGAAATACAGCCATAGCGATTGGCTAAATTTTTTAATGCCTCGTAAGCCCAGTCATTAGGGCTAACATCTTTGAGTTCGTTGACGTTGGTAATTTGATTAACGGTCAAAGCAGGGGAATTTTGGTTCTGAGATTGAATTAAATTAGGGGAATTTGAGGTGAGATCGTTAACTTTGGGAATCTTTGCGTGGGCTGCATCAGCACCAAAAAATAATAAACTAGATAAACAAATGCTATTGGTAAAGGTGCGATCGAGGAATTTTGGGAAGATCATCATAGAAATTTTCAAAATATAAAAATAATAAACTAGATAAACAAATGCTATTGGTAAAGGTGCGATCGAGGAATTTTAGAAAGATCGTAAGTAAAAATCTGGGATTTTACATCTACGAGTGCAAGTCGATCTTGAGAATGTGAGTTTTAATTATCTGTTGTTGAGTGTCCGTCTGGGAATCAAGAGGAAATGAAATACTACTAATATTACTAGCGTTATTGCTGCTCCCCCGTAGTAAATAGCTGGCATACCTCCAAGCTGCAAGGCGATCGCAGCCAGAATAGGTCCTAAAGCTCTGCCAAAGGCTTGGATACTGACATTCATTGACATAAATCCTGCTCGATAGCCTTCTGGAGCAAATTTGGCTAGTAAAGCTTGAATAGAAGGATAAGCCATCCCTTCGACTGCACCGATTAACATACTGGGGATTAAAAGCAGACTCAACTGGGTAGTGTTGAAAATTAGCAATAGTGAAACTGCGAAGATAACTAAGGAAATTTTAATTAGTTTGACTTCTGATAACTTGGTGGCAAACAAACCAACTAAAAGAGCAACTAAGGCTAGAGAAATAGAATTAGCAGAAAAAACGATGCCGATTGCCGAGGCTGAAGCGTTCATAACCGTTCCCGCCAACACGGGAGTGAAAGTATAAAACGCCCCAAACTGAACGGCAAATAGACCAACCACCAAAAACAACAGTCCCATTACTTCACGATGCTTGATGCTGTCGCTAATATTTTGCACGTAGGTTTTGAAGTCAATATTTTCCAGCTTGACAGCTTGGGTCGGCAGTTTGAGCTTAAGTAACACCAAGACAGCTACAGGAATTGCTAACAAAGACAGTAGAAAGGGCAGTCGCCAGTTAATATCTGCTAAACCACCACCGAGGGCAGGGTAAATGGTAGAACCCACACCGATGGCACTAGCGTTTAAAGCCATAGCGGTAGTGACTCTTTTTCCTTTGTATAAATCCGAAAGCGCGGAGATTACCATCGCTTCTAAGCTCGCTGCTCCAAATCCTTGCAAGCATCGCCACTCAATCAGACTGCGAAAATCCTGAGCGGTGGCACATAAGACCCCTCCCAGAGCAAATAATAGTAGAGAAGGAATCAAAATTTGCTTTTTACCAAAGCGATCGCCCAAGAAGCCAAAGATGGGCGTGCCAACGGCGACAGGTACTAAGAAAGCCGTGACTATCAATGTGATTTGTTGTGAAGAAACTCCTAAAGCTTGGGCGATAGTTCCTAGAGTGGGATTAATACTAAAAATTGGTAGAATCGCCACCATTGTCACGCTGAGGATAACTCGCAGATTGCGGTCTTTATATACCCTGGTCTGGGTCTTGCTCTGCTGAATTTCTAAGTTTGATATATTCATGAGTTTGAACCAATAGACTAACAATAAATAAGTAACTAACAGCAACGAGAACTTATGCAGTTGGAGATAAAGTTAAACCTCGTTCACGCCTTGAAAACGTTAGTTTCTCAAGTATCTGTTCAAAAGATTACTGTGCCAACATTTTATAATTTGCCAAATTGGTTCAAAAAATTTATGAGAGTGATTGCCAATATTCCAGAGTATAATTCCCTTTTTCTGATGATTCACTACGAATTTATCCCAGTGACATACTCCCGACACCGACTCTTGAGAGTACGGTGCGGGAGTATGTCACGAATTGGAGAGGAAAAAGGATTAATTGATTGGAACTATGGCGCAGTTGATGGGTCTTTTTCCCCCTGGCAAAGGAGGCGGTGATGGGGTTGCTTACGGTGGTAAGAAGAAAGGTATTTTAATCTATACACTTACCGAGGGAAACGGGATGCCTTTAGCCAACTGTAGAACTCCAGCAAACGGTAGTCAAAGAGAACAAGTTGTACGGTTGTTAGATCGTGTGAAAGTCAAAACCAACAAGCCTGGTAGACCACGTAAAAGAGTCAAGGTATTAGCTGCGGACAAAGGCTATGACTCAAAAGAAAAACGAGCGATTCTACGTAAACGTGGAATTAGACCTCAGTTTCTGACGGCGAGTTGGGAAAACTAAGAAAAATCGGGGTAGACCAATTAAAATCTGGTAGTCCTAAAGATGTAAGGATGCATTGTCCTAAAGGATACCGCTTCGCATATAGTGATGGACGAAATACCAAATTGCTCCAACATGATTTTCAATCTTTTTAGAAAACGATAGGGTTTTTCTGACTAAACGAGAAATTCTTTGGCGCAATGTACAGTTAAATCTCTCGATATAATTAGTTTTTCCTGTCTCTTTTCCTACAGATTGATGGCGTTTAGAAGGGATTACTTGTTCATAAGCCTCCCAGAAGTCACGCTTGGCAAACGGCGCACTGCCGATAGACTGGAGGTAAAGAACACCAAAGTTGTCTAGCTCCTTCTCGGCTGCGATTGCGCTCCGCGCTAGCCGAAGGCATCGCCTACATGAACTCCAACCACTTCTCTGGTTTGGACATCTAAAGCTAACCAAATCCATTGTTTATTGCCTTTATTGCCCACAAATGACCATATTTCATCACACTGAATCGTCAACTTTCCTTTTTTTTAGCTGTCACACTAACTTGCTGGGAAACTGATTCATATTTGTCATTGACGTAGTTTTGTAGCCAAGGTTCTCAAACGTCTGTCACTCTTGCAATCCCCGCTAATGGAATCTTTTCTAACAAGAGCTTGTCAATTAAATTCTTGGTCGATTGACTAATAATTTTCTGTTGTCGGTTTTCGACAAACTGTCTACCGCAGTCACGACACCGATAATTTTGTTTTCCATTG
>DATNPK010000007.1 GCA_036703275.1 Coleofasciculaceae cyanobacterium
ATCTCCCAAGAACAAGCACACCGCCCACGGTCGGGTTCCCCGACCATGTGGAGAAGCCCTTTGTGCGTTCACCACCGAAGGCGGTAGCTTTTTAAAGTCTAATTTCTATCAAACTTGAATCGTTTTTAATTAAGGAGAAAAACCATGTCAAATATTAACACCAAGCTTGAAATGACTGCTACAAAACAAGTCCTGTTTGAAGATTTAAACAATAAAGATGCCGAAACAGTTAGCGGCGGCGCGGTCGAAAAATTTACCATTTATAATCAAACCAACGGCGGACGAAATCCTTACACGGTAGATGGAACTAGAACAAGTCGTCCCTATGGTAACTCGGAGTGGACTACTGGAAAAGGAGGAATTATTAAGTTCGACTATGATTATGGTCGGTCGGGAGTCCAACAGCGTACATACGATCTATCCGATGGACGTAAGTATGCGTTTAGATATGACACAAGGACTTCTTATGCAGACGATATCGATCTCTATGACATAACTTAGAGCCAGCTAAGGTTTAACCTAGCAATTTAATCTCGAATATGGCGAGAGAGCATCAAAAATTTTTGACAAAACTTTTTGATGCTCTCTTCATTTCTCGCCGCCATTTTAGCTTACCAACAATTGAAGCGCGATCGCTCTAAAACTTTCTCGATTTTAACTTTCGTCGTTAGGTTGTTAGAGACAAAATATATTCTCTTCTATCTTTATCTCTGCGTCAATCTTGCACACTCTATTTATTTTATGACGCAACAAAAATTTCTTTCCCTATTTATTCTCGATCGCTTTTTAGACTTAAGTTCATAAATAAAAAATACTCTCGAACCACTATAAAAGCTCGTTTTAAAACTATCGCTAAGACTTTCAACTCTATAAAAACTGCGACCGAACAAATTATCTAGACGAACGCTATTTGATAACTACCAGTCTGCTTTACTCAGCAAAAGTCCTTTACATTGAACCGTTTGATCGAGCAAATGACCCAACCCAATCTATCTAATAATAATGAAATATCAAACAGTTCTCCAACACAGTGAAGAAGATTGTGGTGCTGCCTGCATCGCCACGGTTGCCAAACATCACGGACGCACCTTTGCCATCGGTCGCATTCGCGAAGCAGTAGGCACGGGTTCGCGAGGAACTACTCTGCTAGGCTTGAGTCGAGGAGCAGAAGTCTTTGGATTTAACGCTCGTCAAGTCAAAGCCAATGCTCAAATTATCGATCGCATCAATGAAGTACCCCTGCCAGCCATTATTCACTGGAAAGGCTACCATTGGGTGGTTTTATACGGCAAAAAAGGCAAAAAATACGTTGTTGCCGATCCTGGCGTAGGCATCCGTCACCTTACTCACCGAGAGTTGTTTGAAGGTTGGGGTAATGGCATCATGCTGCTATTGACACCAGATGACAGTCGTTTTTACGAACAAGAAAACGACAAAGTTGGGGGTTTTGGTAGATATATTCAACGGGTTTGGCCCTATCGTAATATTCTATTCTTAGCAATTCTCATCAACTGTGCCATCGGACTGCTTTCTCTAGCTTCGCCGATAATGATGCAGTTACTTACTGATGACGTATTGGTAAGAGGCGATACTCAACTGCTGACTACTTTAGCGATCGCTGTTATTTTGATGAACTTGTTTCGCAGTGGGGTTAGTTTAGTCCAATCACATTTAATCGGACACTTCGGTCAGAAATTACAGTTGGGACTAATTCTCGAATACGGACGCAAACTACTCCACTTGCCCTTATCTTACTTTGAAGGACGACGCAGTGGAGAAGTAGTCAGTCGTATTGCCGATGTCAATGCTATTAATGCCTTAGTTTCGGAGATAGTTTTGGGTTTACCCAGTCAATTCTTTATTGCCATAATTTCCCTAGCTGTGATGATTGTCTACAGTTGGGAATTAACTCTAGCTTCTATTGGTGCTTTTGTAATTGTCACTTTAATCAACCTGCTATTTCTTCCTGCCTTACGGCGCAAAACTCGCAACCAGATTGTCTTGGGTACAGAAAACCAAGGCTTTTTAGTAGAAACTTTTCGTGGCGTGCAGGTACTTAAAACTACCCAAGCCACTCCTCAAGCTTGGGAAGAATATCAAAGCAACTATGGTCGCCTTGCTAACCTGGGCTGGAGTACGATGAAGCTGGGACTATACAGCAGTAGCATTACGGGCATTCTTTCTACTTTTACTTCTATTAGCATCCTTTGGTTGGGTAGCTACTTAGTAATCAATCAAAGTTTATCCATCGGTCAACTGCTGGCATTTAACGGCATGAGTGGCAACTTTCTCGGTTTCTTAGGTGCAGCAATTGGCTTAATTGATGAGTTTATTACCGCACAGGTGGTTATTCAACGTTTGACCGAAGTAATTGATGCTACCCCAGAAGACGAAAAAGATTTCCAAAAGCCTTGGGCGGAAATTTCTGGCAATGCCGATATTACTTGTAATAAGCTCAATTTTCATCATGCTGGCAGAGTCGATCTTTTAGAAGATTTTTCTGTAACTATTCCTGGAGGAAAAGTCATCGCTTTGATCGGTCAATCTGGCTGTGGTAAGAGTACCCTTGCCAAACTCTTAGCTGGCTTATATTCTTCTCAATCTGGCAACGTTCGCTATGATGCTTATAACCAGCAAGACCTTTCTTTAGAATGCTTGCGTCAGCAGATAGTGCTGGTGCCACAAGAACCACATTTTTGGAGTCGTTCGATTCTGGAAAACTTTCGCTTTAGCTATCCACAAGTTACTTTCGAGCAAATTGTTAACGCTTGCCAAATTGCTGGTGCTGACGAATTTATCAGCGAACTACCAGATAAGTATCAAACAGTTTTAGGAGAATTTGGTGCAAATCTATCTGGCGGACAAAAGCAAAGATTGGCAATTGCCAGGGCAATTGTTACCGACCCACCAGTTTTAATTTTAGATGAATCGACAGGTGCTCTCGATCCAGTTGGTGAAGCTAAGGTATTAGAACAATTGCTTGAATGCCGACAGGGCAAGACCACGATTATGATTAGCCATCGCCCTAAAGTAATTCAACGCGCCGATTGGATTATTATGCTCGAAACAGGCAAACTAAAAATTCAAGGTACTCCAGAAGATCTAGGTTCTGTGGCTGGCGAACATTTAAATTTCTTAGACAATATTGTCCCCTCAACTCATAATTTGCTACTCAAATCCTCTAGTTTTTCTACTAATGGCATTTCCGCTAACGGTAACGCTAAAGCAGCCAATGTAAACCACACTTAATTAGAACCATGTTAACCAACCCCCCGCCAGGCTTTTTACCCCAATTACAAGAAAACGAATTTTTACCCCCCATCGGACGCTGGATTATCTTTGGTGGTGTGTTTGTCGTCACTACTGTCGGACTTACTGTTCCTCTGTCTTCTGTAGCTAAATACAAAGAAACTGTCAAAGCTCCAGCTAGTCTGCGTCCTGCGGGTGAATTACGTATCGTTCAGGCAGCAACTCCAGGCACGATTACCGAGTTGAGAGTTAGAGAAAATCAACCAGTCAAACAGGGAGACATTATCGCTATTGTAGACGGTTCCCGTTTGGAAACCAAACAGACACAGTTAGAAGACAATATCAGACAATCAAAATTGCAGCTTCAGCAAATTCAAGCTCAAATTGCCGCTCAAAACAACCGTATATTAGCAGAACAAGATCGCCTCAATCGTGCTGTTACCTCTGCCAATGCCGAATTAGACCGCCGCCAGAGAGAATATCAAAACTTGATGATTACTACTGCTGCTGAAGTAGAAGAAGCAGAAGCCAATCTTGAATTGGCTGCTGAAGAATTAAATCAGGCACAAACAGACCTAATTACCGCCACTGCCGACTGGAACTCTAGTAAAGCTGAATTAAGTGCCGCTGTAGCCAAACGCAATCGCTATCAGACTATTGCTGATTCGGGAGCCCTGTCGCGCGATCATTTAGAAGAAGCAAAACTAAGTGTAGTGCAACTACAACAACAAGTTTATGGCAAACAGGCAGCTATTAAAAGACAACAACAGGAAATAACTCGCCGAGAACTCGCAGTGGCTGCGGTACAGGCAAGAAACAATAGTGTTCGAGCCGCTCTCAACCCCAGTGATGCCGAAGTGGCGATCGCCCGTAGTAATATTGCCCAGGAACGAGCAGTAGGCAGAGCTACTATTGCCAACCTACATAAAGAGCAGCAGGCTTTAGAGCAACAGCGCATCGAACTACAAAATCAGATCGAGCGCGACAAGAGCGAACTACAGCAAGTAAAAAGAGAATTAGAACAGAGTATTATTACCGCCACTGCGGACGGTACGATTTTTCAACTCAATCTCCGCAATACAGGTCAAACGGTAGTAGCAGGAGATAAAATCGCCCAAATTGCGCCTGAAGATGCTACTTTAACGCTTAAAGCGATGGTTTCTGCCAAAGAAATTGGCAAAATTAAAACCAATCAAACTACCAGCACCAAAATTTCTGCCTGTCCTTATCCCGACTATGGCACGCTAAAAGGAACGGTAACAAAAATTGCCCCAGATGCGATCGCCCCACAAACCGACAATGCTAGAGGTGCTACTCAAGCTAATATTCCAAGTGGTAAAGCCTTTTATGAGGTAGCGATCGCCCCTGAAACTAATGTTCTCCAACGCCAGCAGCATCAATGTCTGCTTCAGTCGGGAATGGAAGGTACGACCGATATTATCACCAGAGAAGAAACCGTTCTAAAATTCTTGCTTAGAAAAGCCAAGCTTTTGACAAATATTTAGGCAGAAAAATGGAAAGTGTCAGTACTGAGATGTAACCGTTCATTTCCCGGTTGTGTCGCAAAAACGGCGGAAATAGAAGGTTGGTGTCATATGGTGCAGCCTGTGGCTGAAATCGTTTTTGCGTATGCTTTCTAGCTTGCCAATTACTGTTTCCAACTTGACCCAAATTTTTGACTGATTGATAAGTTTTTCGACCACCAACTCAGACCAATTACTAAGGCGATAATTAGATGAGTCGGAAGCAGACGGTTACGCTTTTGTTGACTATTTGTTTCTGAGATTGCCTCATCAATAGCTTGATGGGACATGATTAATTCCAAGGCAGGAAATATTTCACTTACTTGGATTTTTGGAGCAATAAGAGTTAAAGGTTGGAGTTCCATACGATTTTGGGGACGAATACTCTCATTAACTCATCTTTTTAGCTTAACCGAACAGTATTGCTAAAGGACTAGCTTCGCGTGACGCGAACTTCTAATCCTTTAGGACGCGGAGCGGTATACCACAAGGGTACAATGTGCTTTAGCATTAGCCCTAAAGGATTCGCTTCGCATCTCGCCTGGAGGCGCGTCCGTGGGCGGAGCCCAATCGCCTAAAAATTACTCTATCTAAAAGTAGGCAAAACAATTGAATGTATTATACACTATACAGGTATCTTGTATAGATTAATATAATATCTATAGTTAAGTATCTTATATATGCCTATTATGTTATTAATTGATAAGAGTCTTGTGTTAAATAGCGAAAGTCATCCTGTTTTTTTGTTTCATTTAATTTCAACTAAACTGATAGCTTGTTTATCTGGCGTTATAATTTATTATCGACAAGAATCTTATCGAATATGCAAGGTTATAAAACTGACGATAGCTGTTTAATAGCTATTTTTAAATCGAGCCGAGATAGCTGGAAAAACAAGTGTGCTTTTAGGATTTTGAGATAACTCCAGTCTATTTTGCCACTCTAGTTTTTATTTATAGGTTTGTTGTTGTTCTTGCCTCATCTTTCGCGATCGCGGACGAGGTATTTTTTTAAGTTTGGCTCTTTAGCTGATAGCGAACTATTCGATGTACCGTTAAATAGCCTATCTCTAACCCGAACAACTGGGTCAACCAAGAATGAATGCCTCGATAACTTTTAAAACCTTTTGGCTGAGATAATTTTTCCTGAAGTTGCTCTAAAACTTTCCCCTTAATCTTAGGTTTGATTTCAGGTGCTACTTTCACTTCTAGCAATCTAGTTAACCCCCCTTGCTGATACTTTTTTAGCCATCGGTAAATAGTAGATTCGTTTCGAGCTAATCTGTGAGCTAGTTCTTGACGGCTTTTTACTTGACCACTTTTGAGCCAATAGAGCATTATGCAGTCGTTCTTTTTCTTGACCCTTTTTCTGGTGTTTAAGCTGCTGTTTAAGCTCTTCGACATATTTCTACTTTCAGTTGATTACCCATGAAAATTCATCTTGCACTTCTGTGTTCTTAATTTAGTGCATTGCCTCTAAGAATTGGTATTATTCAATTCACGCTAGAATGTTGGTTTTTGTCTTTGCTTAAAATATCTCCTATTTCTTCTGCTTTTTTATGTAAGACCTCTGCTGAAAAGCTATATATAGCTGCATTTTAAAAATAGCGCTCGCTATCTACTATACAGATACTGTTTTAACCCAACAGCTTAGGTTAAAATACAGTAATGGCTACTGTACTGAAAATAGATGGATACATAGTTAGGATTTGGTCTAACGACCATTTACCTCGTCACGTCCATGTATTCAAAGGTAATGGCGAATGCGTAATTAATCTCGTGGGTGAAGGTGGCAATCCAGAACTACGAGAGTTTTACCAAATGAAGCATAAGGAAGTAGCCAAGGCAATCAAAATAGTTGCCGAAAACCAGGAGAAATTAATCCAGGCGTGGATTTCCATTCACAAGGCATAAAATAAATGGCACAGTTAACCGACCAACAGATAGAAGCGCAAATCGATGCTGCGATCGCCCGTCAATCTCAAATCGATGCAGTAGAGCCTAGAGCTAACAAAGTGTTATTTGATGACGGTAGATTTACTGTTTGCTTTAACAATGGTGCGACTTTCTCGTTTTTAGCCGAATCTACAGAGGCGATTGCCGCACTGCCAACGGAAATATTAGCCGCAGTTGAACTTACTCCATCAGGGAAGGGGCTGAGATGGGATAAGCCAGATATAGATTTGAGTATTCAAGGTTTGCTACTTGGTATCTTTGGCAGTAACGTCTGGATAAGTGAAATAGGAAGTAGGGGCGGTTCATCTACTTCTGAGAGAAAGAAAGCAGCATCAAAGGCTAACGGAGCCAAAGGCGGACGACCTAAAAAACCGACTCTACATTGATTTTTTGCTCAAATTGCAATTGGACGAGAAAGCGATCGCTTTCAATTTGCACCCATCGCGATTTGGATGATGTCCTAGACGACACGTAGTTAGCCTATTACGCTTCCAGCAGGTCATCTGAACCAAAGTATAAACTGTAATGCGGGCATTTACCTTGTTGGTGTCGAAGCAGACTTTATATTTGATGAGTATGCAGCGTAGAAGGGTAACTGAATATCTTGTCTAATTTTATAGCGATTCGCTTCGCATCTCGCCTGGAGGCGCGTCCGTGGGATGCGCCCAATCGCCTAAAAATTACTCTATCTAAAAGTAGGCAAAACAATTGAATGTATTATACACTATACAGGTATCTTGTATAAATTAATATAATATCTATAGTTAAGTATTTTATATATGCTTATTAAATTGTCAACTGATAAGAGTCTTGTGTAAAATAGCGAAAATCATTTTGTTTTTTTGTTTCATTTAATTTCAACTAAACTGATAGCTTGTTTATCTAGCGTTATAATTTATTATCGACAAGAATCTTATCGAATATGCATGGTTATAAAACTGACGATAATCGTTTAATAGCTATTTTTAAATCAAGCCGAGATAGCTGGAAAAACAAGTGTGCTTTAAAACAGAAAAAAATCAAATCTCTAGAGATAAAGCTACGAGATACCGCTTTTAGTAGAGCTAAATGTCAGCATAGAACAAAAGTAATCCAAACTCAGTTAGGAGATAAGGAAGCTCTTCTACAAGAACAAAGTTTACTTATCAAAGCTCAACAAGCTGAAATTCAATTGCTAAAAAAAAATCTCACCCACTCAAGCATTCAATCAAAGAGCAACCCGAAGTAGTTGATGTAACCATCGACCACTATCAGGATTCACAAGAATTAATTTCTCTAAAGCCCACTCACTATACTTATCCTGCCTTCATCATTAAATTAGCTATTGAGCAACGATTGACTAATTTTACTAGTTGGCGCGGTATCGAACGCAATTTTCGCCTCTTTTCTCAATTTTTCTCGATGCCAACCCCAGATTTTCGCACTATTCGACAATGGTTTTTGAAATTGGGTCTTTTTGAACTTAAACAACCCAAAGAACCTCGCTCCGACTGGATCTTTATTCTCGATACTACCTTCGGTCATAGTCACAGAAAATGTTTTCTGATTCTCGGTATTCCCTATCAACAATGGTTACACAAACTTCATTCTGATGATCCTCAGCTGCGATATCATGATTTACAGGTCTTGTCTTTAAACGTTCTTGAAAGTACCAAAGGTTCTATTTTGGCTTCGATCCTTGATGATTTAACCTCTATTGTTGGTCAACCTCTACAAATTATTTCCGACCATGGTGCCGATTTAATCCGAGGTATTAAACTACATCGGCAACAGCACCCTGAGATTATTTCTACCTACGATTTTACTTACTTCTGTTGCATTATGGTTTAAAGCTAAAGCTGATCAAGATGTTCGCTTCAGCAACTTTCTGGCTATCTGTAGTTGGATTCGCTCTCAAATCAATTCTACGCTTCTTATCTTTTTTGATGGCTTTAGGAGCCAAATCCCTTGCTCGGTATCACAATGTAGATATTTTTATTCATTGGGCAGCTAATATCTTTCAATATTGGGACAAACAAGATTTTTCCCTCATCGATGCCAATCCTTCAATTGGGCTAAAAAAGTTTTTGAGTTATTTTCGCCCATTGTTGCACTATCGACCAGAACTCGATACCTATAGGGGCGTTCTTTCTCTTTATAGTTGCGCCAAACAACTGTTGACTCAAAATGGTTTACATCAACAATCAGCCTCCGATTGGCTTAAATTAAGTCAAAAATTGACTAACTCTCCTGAAATTCAACACAGTATTCAACAGGTCACTCAATACTTAACTACCCAAACACAACATATTCCTCAATCTCTTGTTTTGAGTGCTTTGTCGAGAGTTCAAACTTAATCTTGCGCATGATCTGGGGATACCCTTTCTCCAACTCCTGTGTGAGATATTTTGGATGATAGCCGTGGTCTAACAAGATTGTAATCTTGGGAATGTTCATCGGCTTGGCGCGAAAATAGTCAATGTTTTGGGTCAACATCTCAATCAACCCCGCATCATCAGAAATACTGGCTCTCGTACAGTGCGTGAAGAAAGGAAAGCCTAACGTATCTACTGCCAGATGCCGTTTGATGCCATTGGTAGCTTTGTAGAAGCAGAAGCCTTTTGACTCCACACTCGCATTGCAGGTATTCTCGACAGCTTGCGAGTCAACGATCATCAACGTTGTCCACTGGGCTTTTGTCTTGGTGCGCGTTCCCTTGCGGAGGAAACCTCCGCGGGGTCGCACCGCTTTTTCACGCCTTCGCGTACTTGTCCATGTAATACATTCATCAGTTTCTCGATTGAACCCGCTTGGCGCCACTGTTTGTAGTGCCAGTAGACCGTCGAGTAAGGCGGCAAGTCTTTGGGCAAATCTTCCCAATTGTATGCGAAGCGGTATCCTTTAGGGCAGCCATTCTTTAGTTGATAGAAGATGCCATTTAATAGTTCTCGCTTTGTCCAGTTGGACGGTCGAGTTGATTTTTTCTGAGGCAAGATCTCAACTAGTAAGGGTTCAAGAATTTCCCACTCTTGGTCGGTTAAGCTACTGGAGTAAGTCATGAGGGCTACGTTATTCTAGAGGCAATGATCTTATTTGTTACAGTCAAAAGATGTCAAATGGGTTCTATAGAGTAGTAATTGATAGAAATAGAGTTACAGGTGCGGGAGTTACATCAGGGATTGACTTCGGTTTAACTTTACTCAGCTTACTACTTGACGAAGATACGGCGAAAACAACTCAGTTAATGATGCAATACAGTCCTCAGCCACCCTTTGATTCAGGCACGCCCAAAACCGCAGATTTGCAGACTACGGAAGCTTTACTTCAGGCAGGAAAGCCTTTTATTGATGCTCTTATGCAGCAAACCAAAATTATTAGACGGGTCATAAAACCTCGTCTGTAGCGAAGCCGAAGGCGGGGAGAGTCAGGCAACGTCATTAAATGATTCATCTACAGTTTTGCTAAACGATCGCACAAGAGCCACAATTTCATCAGCCCGATCATCGTTAAAGACCCCATCCAGCCCACTGCTATGATCATCAGTAAAGGGTGACTTGTAAAGTAAACCTGGATTCATTACCCCATTCTAGGTCAGGTAATCGATAATATTCTCCACAAAGCGAATCTGATTGGCAGTAAAGTTATACCAATTTTCAAAAGTGGCTAGAGAGATAAAGCATTAGTAAAATATTCCCAGTTTGCCAAAGAAACAATAGCCCTCTTTTGTCAGTATCCGAAATTTCCTATTAATAAAAGGTTTTCAAGAGCAACGATATCAATTCATTGAGCCATTTGTAGTTAAATTTTCGTCATCCGCTCGCCTGAGAAAATTTCTATTAAGAAAAAACTTCTCGATCGCTTATTGGATAATGGTTACAGAATTTAGAAATTGCTAGTGTTTTCGGAGTCTGACAAAAGAGGGATAACTTTTAGAATATGCCACCATCAATCAAGGCAATACGCGAGAAAATAAACCAAAATGACTTTGAACTTTCTAAGCACGCGGTTGACCAATCGATTATTAGAAATATTCCGATAGCGGAAATTATTGAAGCCATTCAGCGAGGGGAGATTATCGAAGATTATTATGCCGATGATAAATATGGAGCGAGTTGTTTGATAGCAGGATTTACTATTAGAGATCGCCCTGTACACATTCAATGCAGCTATCCTTCACGTCCGTTAGTTAAAATCATTACTATCTATCAACCTAATAGCGATTTTTGGAACAAAAACTTTACCCAAAGGAAAAATTAAAAATGACCCAAGAATATAATGAAAAGTTAGTTGAAGCCAACGTCACTTACTCACTAGAAATGAACGGAAAATTTTTTCTCATTGAAAACGTTCCCGCACGAGTCAACCCTGAAACTGGAGAGCAGTTTTTTTCTCCTGTCACTGTAGAACGTATCCAAAATATTATCAACCAGCAACAAAAACCAAGTCATTTTATTAAAACCCCTGTTTACAATTTTGCAGTCTAGTTCTTAATTCTCAACGGCAAATTATTGATTGCTACATTGTTGAGCATAAAAAGGCGATCCTTTATTGCCCCTGATTTCTTTTCATTATTTTCTTGAGATAGTCCAAGCTATAGCCTCGTTTGACTGCTGCCTCCCATAGTTCCCATGAGCCAGAAATACAGATCCACTGTTCCCCCTCTCTGATTTGCTGACCCGAACAATACCCCAATTCACGAGCTAAGTCATACCAGTGACGAAATACTGTTGCTTTGTCTATTTGTTGAGTTTCCGAGTCGCGATCGCCATTGCCTTCAACCAAAGTTTTACTCCCCCAATCGCCCTTTAGTGCCGACACAAAATAGCCCGAAACATTTGGTATATGACTATCTCGCTTCCTTGCTTTTAATAAGGCAACTGCACTTTCTACTTTCTCTCTTGAATACAGCTTCAGAAGACTTGTCACCGTCTTGTTGATTGGTATTCCAGTACTGTCTAATAATGGTATCAACTTTTCCCATTTAGCGTTGACTATATAGTCAACTTGGATGCTGGTTTTTTCCTCACCTATGTTTTGCTTATTTGGTTGTGATTCGGAGTTTTTTTGACCAATAGAAGTATTTAATTCTTCTGAATGAGGATTACTTTGTTTTTGTTCTTTTTCTTTTTCTAAAGCTGTTTTTGTTGAAGCAGCAGCAAATTTATTCTTTTGCTCTGCTGTTTTTTCTTTAGTAGTAATCTTTGGTTCATATAATGAGACTTCACTATTGCTCATCTCAAGGGTTGGGTATCCCTCACCTCGATCTGTGTTACTCCTCATCTCGACCATTTCAGTACTTCTGGAGGTTTCAGCACCCAGAAATTCACCCAGGCGATCGCAATTTAGCGAGTAATAATTTGTCTGATTCCATTGTTTTTCTTTATGGCGAATTACCTTGACTATTCCCAGCGATCGCAATAAAGACATTGCTTTTCTAAACTGCCAGACAGAAAGCCAGGGGAACTGCTGATTTACCCAGTCTACAAATGTATTGTAGACATACTTAACTCCATTAATAACAGTCCCCACACCGTCTTTGTTCATCCAGTAGTTGAGTTGCTGAACGATTACGGCTGCATTTATATTTCCCAACGCTGCTGCAATAGACGCATCAAACATTCGCGTGTTAGTTGGAGAGGTCGATAAGATGCTCATTTTTCAATACCTCTAACTACATTTAAGCGGTTAAAAGGCAGTTGCGCGAAATCAAAGGTGCAATTTTCACTCACACCATTTAAAATGGACATAATTACTGATTCCTTTTTTGGGATATTGGTTTGAAAGCGATCGCAACTCTTTCCACGGATATGCGATCGCTTTTGCTTTAGGACAGAGATCTAATTCTTTATTCTTCTAGCTCGAAATCTTTAGCCATTGTTAAACCTCCAGCACGAATTGCTCTTTCCAAAAGATCTGAACGAGTCATTCGATACTCTTGAGCCTTTTTGTCAATTTCTTCACTTGCAAAATCTGTAATCATAAAACATTTTTGTTTTTTTACCTCTCCGTAAGCCCCTGGTTTGGAGCGAACATCTTTTGACATCATAGATACCAGCATATCAGTACCTCATTAGGTTAACCTACTTTTTATCTTATCATAAGTATACTGATGTCAACATATTGACATCAGTATATCAGGATGTTAATATGAATATATTGGAAGCGGAAAGCAAAATAATTGATTACGGAGAGAACTTTCGTTGAAGTAATTATTTCAAGAAACATTTATCCGCAAGCCATAGAAGTTAACTAATCAATGTAAACAAATTCTCAAATCAAAAAGCGATCGCTAGTCCTGATAAAACAAGGCGATCGCTCCTAAATAACCACCAATTAAGAGGTTAATAAATATCATGACGCAAGCTATAGTAGTCAAGCCAACTCCGCCTGTAAAAACCTGCTCTACTTGCCCACATTTCAATAATTTCTATGAAGTAAACGGACGTGGATGGTGCAAGCTTTTTGACCGCCAAGCCAGAGAGCATCATGAAATTACTAATGACTGCATCATATCTTCTGACTTAGCAGTTTCTCACGAACTAGAAAATAACTTAGATATTTTTCCCGATATTAATCTTGAGGAACTTGAAGCATTTCCAACAGAGGAAATAATAGACGAAGCAGATAAACCTCACTCGGATTATGAAGTGGGAAGCATCGTTAAAGTAATTGATGCTGACGAAGACCATACAGAGTGGGCGGTTTTCGAGATAGTTGAATGTAAGTACAACCCAAATCTTTATGACAGCATTGAAACTTATCTAAATCAATGTGAGTGGTACTATCGCCTATGTAGTTATCAAGATGGCAATACGATGCCTTCTAATAACTTTGTGGTAGATAAATCTTTGTGGGTCAGAGAAGATGAAATTTGCGATTTTGATATGTCCTGGAATGTCTGTACCGAAGAGATATTTTAATTAGCTTTCACAGGCGATCTCATCTTCAAAGCGATCGCCTTTGATTCCCAAGAAGCAAAATCGCTATAGTAGAACATAGATGCTATTTACTACATTTGTGGCTTTAGCTCAAATTAATCGTGGTGTGGAAAGTCAGAGTAATAAACGTCTTTCTATAGCTTCAGCTAAAGACAGTTGCAGTCTGGAAGAGAATGCTGATTTACTACTGATGTTGTATCGCGATGAATATTACAATTCAGACACTTTAGATTTAGGTGTTATGGAAATTATTGTAGGCAAAAATCGTAATGGTTCTACTGGAACTTGCATGGTAATGTTTAACCCTAGTATTGGTAACTTTAGTAACTTTAAAAATTCAATTCTTTAATTCAATTAATTGATATTTTTGATTGGCAAAAACTAGGTAAAATAGCAAACTTAAGCAATTTCGCCAATTTACGTTCCTGGGAGTAAGTAGTTATATTGGGGTAAATACCGATATGGCGAAATCTCATTGGGAATAAAGCATGGCGTTTGAGCAGGAATTAGATATTTATTTGCGATCGCGTTTTACCTTAATATTTTAGTTACGTCAGAGGAAGAACGGGCATTACAGAGCGTTAAGCAAGTATGCAACAAAGCCATAATTAACGAGCCAAAATTTTCTTCATTTGGTTCGACGAAACTATCGGTCATAACCGCAAAAGAACTTTGACCATTGCTTGAAGACGTAACTTTTTTTCTAACTAATTTAGGCTAATAGACAGCATGAGCATAAAAAGTTTCATTCTTGTCGATGGCGCGATCGCCAATTTGTTAAATTGTTTTATCTCTTAAAGTTTAAGAAACGATATACTCTGTAGTAATATAGCTAATAACACTCGTTGGGAGAGAGTGTAATGATTACTCTACTTGGAGTTGCCATTCACAGCAAAATTTATGAAAGTTCGGCAACTCTTGTCTATCGGGGGATTAGAGAGCAAGATAATCGTTCAGTTGTCGCTAAAGTTCTCAAGCAAGATTATCCTTCTCCTGGGGAATTAACTCGCTACAGGCAAGAATATGAAATTACCCATTCTCTCAACATCGATGGTGTAGTTAAGGCATACAGCCAGGAGGATTATCAGCGCACGCTCGTTATCCTGCTAGAAGATTTTGGCGGGGAGTCTTTAGAACGCTTACAGCAGCGATCGGACTTCTACCCCATGCCCTTAGCGAATTTTCTCGGTTTGGCGATCGCCATTACTGATACTCTAGGCAAAATCCATGCGGCTCATGTCATCCATAAAGATATCAATCCTGGCAACATTGTCTTTAATCCGAACACTGGCGTTGTCAAAATCATTGATTTTGGCATTGCCACTCGCTTCAGTCGCACCAATCCCACATTCAAAAGCCTCCATCTTCTAGAAGGAACCCCCGCATACCTGTCGCCAGAGCAAACCGGACGGATGAACCGGATGCTCGACTATCGCACTGATTTCTACTCACTGGGCGTAACCTTCTACGAACTGTTGACGGGACAATTACCGTTTCCCACTAAAGATCTTCTAGAGCTAGTCCACTGCCACATTGTTAGACCGCCGACTCCTCCGCACGAATTGAACGCGACGATTCCCCAACCCGTCTCAGATCTGATTTTGAAACTGACGGCGAAGAATGCGGAGGATCGCTATCAAAGTGCCTGGGGCATCAAAGCGGATCTAGAATGCTGCGCTCAACAACTGGCAGAAATGGGGCAGATTAAGGCCATGTCGTTGGGACTGCAAGATGTTTCAGAACAGTTTTGCATTTCTCAAAAACTGTATGGACGAGAAACCCAGACTAAAGCATTATTGGCAGCGTTTGACAGAGTGGCTAGAAAAGAGACGTTTGGCGAAATTTGTCAGCTAGAGTCAGGCATAAAAAATGCTCAATTCAATGTCGAACTCATGCTCGTTGCTGGTTACGCTGGCATTGGCAAAACGGCATTGGTGCAAGAACTCTATAAACCCATCACAACCAAGCACGGCTACTTTATATCAGGTAAATTCGATCAATTCAGGCGCAATGTTCCCTACAGCGCTATTGTGGCTGCTCTACAAAAGTTGGTGCAGCAGCTCTTGGGAGAATCGGATGAGCAGGTGGAATTGTGGCGATCGCGTCTACTCACTGCTTTGGGAAGCAACGGACAAATTATCATAGATGTCATTCCCGAAGTTGAGTTCATTATTGGCAAGCAGCCACCCGTGCCCGAAGTTGGAGCAACAGAAGCACAGAATCGCTTCAATCTTCACGTTTCAAAGGTTTGTGCGGGCGTTTTGTGCAAAAGAGCATCCCCTGGTCATCTTTTTAGACGATCTACAGTGGATCGATTCTGCGACGTTGAAGTTAATTGAACTCATATTGCTTGACGAGCAAACTCAATCTCTGTTTTTGATCGGAGCCTATCGAAATCATGAAGTGTCTTCAACGCATTCATTAATTTTGATGCTGGAGAGCTTGCGAAAGCAGGGGGCAGCGCTTCAAAAAATCACCCTGCCCCCCTTAACGCTGGAACCGTTGACTCAACTGGTGGCTGAGACATTACATCGCAATCCTGATGCCGTTCGTTCCTTAGCCCAAGTCATGTTGCGTAAAACCGAGGGCAACCCTTTCTTTGTTGGTGAATTTTTGAAGCTGCTGTATGGCGAAAACCTGTTGGCCTTTGATGCCCAACAGTTGAGTTGGCAGTGGAATCTGGCAGAGATTGAAGCTCAAGATATCACTGCTAATGTGGTGGAGTTGCTGCTGCATCAGTTGCAGAAATTGCCGGAAGCAACACAGCAAGTTCTCTCCATCGCGGCTTGTGTTGGGTCTGAGTTTGATTTAGAAACGTTGGCGATCGTTTGCGAAAAATCACCGAAAGCAATTTTTCAGGATTTATTAGAAGCAATACAAGCTGGATTAATTCAACCTTTGTCTGACTTGGATGAAGACTTGTTGGTTCAAGAGTATAAGTTTTCGCACGATCGCGTTCAGCAAGCGGCTTATGCTTTGATTGATGAATCGCAGAAACAGGTTGTTCATCTCCAAATCGGTGGCAATTTGCTCGAAAAAACTTCACCAGAGCAACGATCCGATCGGTTGTTTGAAATCATCGATCATCTCAATCAAGGACTTGAGCTAGTCACTGCTCGATCGGAACGAACTGAAATTGCCAGATTGAATTTAATGGCAGGTCGGAAAGCAAAGGCAGCAACGGCTTATGAAGCAGCTTTTAAGTATTTTACTACAGGGCTTAAACTCCTCAATTCAGAGAGTTGGCAGAGTGAGTATGACCTCACCTTAGCGCTGTACTCAGCAGCAGCAGAAGCGGCGTATCTTCATGGCTGCTTTGAGGAGATGGAACAATTGGTAGAAGTGGTACTCGATCGCGCTAAGACAGTGCTTGACAAAGTGCAGGTTTACAATAGCAGAATTCAAGGATATTTGTCACAGGGCAACCTGGGAGAAGCACTTAAAACTGGGTTAGAAGTGTTGAAGCTCTTGGAAGTAAACTTAATAGAAAACCCCAGTCAATTAGATGTTCAAAGAGGATTGGAGGAAACGGCTGCGCTATTAGCTAGACGAGAAATCGAAGACTTAATTGATCTGCCAAAGATGACCGCACCAGAACCGCTGGCAGCAATGTATATCCTGGCGAATATCGTGGCTGCTGCATTTATGGTATCACCAGCACTATTGATACTGATTGTGTGTAAAAGGGTAAATTTATCGCTCGACTACGGTAACACTACCTGGTCACCAATGAGTTATGCTAACTACGGATTTGTTCTATGTGCAGTTGTTCAAGACATTGAACTCGGTTATAAGTTTGGTCAATTGGCTCTAAGCTTGGCAGAAAAATTGAATACCAAAAAAGGGAATGCTAAAGCATTAATGGTATCGAGTAACCACGTCATGCACTGGAAGGTACATTTTAGGAAAACAATACCAATTCTGGTTGATGCTTATCAAACCGGAGTGGAAACCGGAGACTTTGAATTCGCTGGCTATTCTGCATATTATGCATGTTGTCGCTCGTTTTTTGTCGGTGAGTCACTCACCCAACTAGAACAAACAACGGCAGCCTACAGCAAAGCGATCGGTCAAATCAGACGAGAAAACCCCTCTAATTGGATTGCAATGTTGTGGCAGACAATCCTTAATCTGTTAGGTAGGTCTGAGAATCCTAGCCGTTTAATTGGTAGTATATATGATGAAGAGCAAGCGCTATCTCACGCTATTGCAGTTAAAGACGGAATTGAAACTCAATTCTTTTATTTGTACAAAGTTATATTGTGTTATCTATTTGAGGAATATCATCAAGCTGTACAAACTGCTGTTTCGGCAAGGCAACATTTTGAAGAGGTGACAGCAATAACGGTTTTACCTTTATTCTGTTTCTACGATTCTCTGGTGCTTTTGAGTTTATTGGTTGAGGCTTCAAGCTCCCAAAAAGAGGTTTGGCTAAGTTGTGTTAACACCAACCAAGAAAAAATGCAGAAATGGGCAGGACACGCCCCAATGAATTATCTACATAAATTTTATCTGGTCGAGGCAGAGAAAGCGCGAGTTTTAGGCCAGTTTCTTGAGGCTGAAGAGTTTTATGAACGAGCGATTGCAGGTGCTGCTGAAAATGAGTATATCCAGGAAGAAGCATTAGCTTATGAATTAGCGGCTAAACATTATCTGGCGCGAGGTCAGTCAAAAATTGCTCAAACTTACATGAAAGAGGCGCATTATTGCTATGATCGCTGGGGCGCAACCGCTAAAGTTAAAGACTTAGAAAAACGCTATCCCCAACTACTCAACTCCAACCTGGTTCGGCAATCGCATTCAATCGTAACCGATGAAACGATCCGTCATCCGACAGCGGTGATCGATTTGGCTGCGGTGATGAAAGCGGCTCAAGCCCTCTCAGAAATGATCCATTTTGATCGATTGATTGCCACGTTGATGCAGGTGGTGATAGAAAATGCAGGAGCCGAAACAGGCGCACTGATTCTGCTGGAGGACGGTCAACTCACTGTGGTGGCTCAATGCAGTGGAAGTAGACATTGCGACCTGGAAAAGATTGCTGTTGCTGGTTGTGCAGCGATTCCTGTCTCTGTCATTTACACGGTAGAACGCACTCAAGAAACTGTGGTGTTTGATGATGCAGTCAGCGAACCGTCTTTTTTGACTGATCCGTATATTCAAAACCAACAGACGCGATCGCTCCTCTGCATGCCCATTCTCAAGCAAAGTCAGCTGATTGGCGTTCTTTATTTGGAAAACAATCTCAGTACTGGAGTGTTTGCCAGCGATCGCTTAGAAGTCCTGAAATTGTTGATTGCCCAGGCAGCAATTTCATTGGAGAATACTCGGTTATATGAACAGTTAGCAGACCATGCCGAAACACTGGAACGGAATGTAGAAGAGCGAACTCAAGCCTTACAGCAGGAGATCGCTGAACGTCAACAAACCGAAGCTGCATTGAGACAAAGTGAAGCAAATTATCGCAACCTGCTACAAACCGCGAATTCCGTCATCATTCGCTACGATCCACAAGGACGGATTCGATACATCAACGATTATGGGGTAAAACTCCTGGGCTATGAAGAAGATCAGATTTTAGGGCGAACCTTATTTGAAACCATCATTCCAGACATCGAAACCTCTGGACGCGATGTGAGACCGATGGTCCATGATTTACTTCGTAATCCTCAATCGTACCCGAAAGGCGAGGGTGAAAACTTGTGTCGAGATGGGCGGCGAGTCTGGATGGAGTGGTCGAATCAAGCCATCTTCAATGAACAAGGAGATGTAGTCGAAATTTTATCAGTGGGCAATGACACCACCCAGCGTAAACAAGCAGAAGAAGCATTACAACGCAGTGAAGTCAAGTTCCGCAATATTTTTGAAAACTCCCAGGTCGGCATCTACCGCACCCGCACCTGTGATGGATTAATTCTTAATGCCAATCAACGCTTTGCCGATCTGCTTGGCTTTGATTCGCCAGAAGAGATCATTGGGCTTGAACACACTACAGGCTTTAATGTAAATCCCAACGATCGCCAACAATTCATTGAGGTGCTGAAGCGGGACGGGGAAGTGCGAAGCTATGAAATCCAGATGCGAAAACGAGATAGTACAGTGTTCTGGGGACTTTTCTCTTCTTATCTGAATGCAGGCGATGACTACATCGAAGGGGTGATTGCCGATATTAGCGATCGCAAACAGGCAGAAGTCGCGTTGCAAGCCTCTGAAGCAGAACTGCGGGCGCTTTTTTCAGCCATTCCCGATCCGCTGTTTGTCCTTACTGCTGAAGGGCGACTGGTCGAAGCAGTCGAAGTGAAACCGAATCAGTTGTATCGACCTATTGAGGAGCAGATTGGTCAAACACTGCACCAAATTTTTGAAAAAGAACAAGCCGATGAATTTCTGGGTTACGTTCGGCAAGTACTGAGAACCCAACAAATGCTCACAGTTGAGTACAGCTTGCGGACAGCCGAACAAGAAACCTGGTTTTCGGCTCGCATTGCCCCGATTCGGCACGAACAGGTGATTTGGCTGGCACGAGACATCACCGCTTGCAAACGGGCAGAAGCCGCTTCAATTTTGGAAGAACGCAACCGCATGGCACGCGAAATTCACGATACACTCGCTCAGGCGTTTACAGGTATTCTGGCTCAGGTAGGTGCTGCAAAACAGGTGCTAACGATGATTTAGAAGCAACTCAGGCACACCTGGATCTGATTAAAGAATTGGCACGAACTGGACTGTCTGAAGCGCGGCGATCGGTCGTCGCGCTCCGTCCTCAGCTTTTGGAGGAAGGCAGTTTGCAGAGTGCGCTACATCGTCTCGTGGCCCACCTCAGAACTGCGGCATTGGATGCCGCATTATACTATGAGATCGAGGGTGCAGTGTATGCTCTTCCCAGTGAAGTCGAGAGTAATCTACTGCGGATTGGGCAGGAAGCATTAACGAATGCGACCAGACACGCCCATGCTGAGGAAATTCGAGTGGAGCTAGTCTACAATCGCGATCGGGTTTGCTTGCGTGTGAAAGACAATGGACGGGGCTTTGGAGTTGGGAGTATTCCATGTGTTGAGGGATTTGGCTTACTGGGTATGAGCGAACGGGCAGAGCGCATCGGCGCACAACTCACGATTAGGAGCCAACCTGGACAAGGAACAGAGATTATTGTCATCATCGATCGGGAGTAGCACGATGAGCCAAGCCACGATTATTCGGGTTCTAATTGCGGACGATCATGCGATTTTTCGGCAAGGATTAGCCACGATTATTAACCGTGACCCAGATATGCAGGTGATTGCCCAAGCTGAAAATGGGGAACAAGCGATCGCTCTATTTGGGGAACACCAACCGGATGTAACGCTGATGGATCTGCGAATGCCGGAAGTTGAAGGAGTTGCCGCCATCAGTGCAATTTGTGCTAATGCTAAATCTGCTCGGATTATTGTACTGACCACGTATGATAGTGACGAAGATATCTATCGGGGATTGCAGGCAGGAGCAAAAGGGTACCTATTGAAAGAAACTGAGCCTGACGAACTGCTGAATGCCATTCGTACCGTTCATCGGGGTCAGAAGTATATTCCGCCCGATGTGGGAGCAAAGTTGGTACAGCGCCTCAGCAATCCAGAACTGAGTGAAAGAGAATTAGAAGTACTCCGCTCACTGGCACAGGGGATGAGCAATGCCGAGATTGCTGAGGCTTTGAGTATTGGTGAAGGCACGGTTAAATCCCATGTCAATCGAATTTTGAATAAATTAGATGTGAGCGATCGCACCCAAGCTGTGATTGTTGCCGTTAAACGCGGCATTGTCAGTTTGTAGCGTGTACTTTCGATCAGATTCGGATTCTAACTTAAGTTATAGCTAGCCTTCTACTCTGAGATGGCACAGTTACTCTATCAATTTGTACTGTAAAAATTTTAACTTGCTATAGACGACACCTTGAAGGCGATCTCCTATATTGAACTTATTCCGAAAGAAGCTGAGTACTAGAACTGGACACGCCCCAGATAGCTAGGAAAAAATGACATTGATTGAATTTGAATCAAAAAGGAGACAAACCCATGAGCAAACCATCGACACAATGATCGATCCCAATGACAGCGTGCTGCTGCTGATTGATCATCAAAGCGGACTCTTCCAACTTGTGCGTGACATTGAACTCCCAGTCCTCCGCGCCAATGCCACCCCAATGCGCGGCATGTGCCGTGCGGAGAAGACCTTACAGGAGTAATGAAATGAAAGGAAATCAAACAATGTTTGACGTCATCATCGTCGGTGGCGGATCCGCCGGCACAGTGCTGGCCAATCGCCTGAGTGCTGATCCATCTCGCCGTGTCTTGCTGATCGAAGCGGGCAAGGCCTATCCCCCAAACGCCTATCCCGACCCAGTCCGCCGCCAGGACCTAGTGGGTGGCGATCCGCAGCACGACTGGGACTTTTACAGCGAGCCTGGCGTGCTGGGCAGAAGCCTTCAGCTCAACCGCGGCAAGGTGCTGGGTGGCTCGTCTGCCATCAACGGTGCAGTGGCGATGCGGGTGCCGAAATACGACCACGATCGCTGGGCCAAGGCGCATGACCTCGACGCCTTGAACTGGCAAAGCTCGCAGGCCTTCTATCGTTCGCTGGAGCGTACCTCCGGCACTGGCGGCGACGGCCGCGACGGCTGCTTCCCCATCCACCAGCTTGGCGATGAAGAAGTGTCTGACCAGCATCGCGACTTCATCGCCAAGCTGGCTGCGGGCTACCAGCGCACATCGGGTTTTACGACGGGGCAGCCGCTGGGCGTTGGTCCCTATGTGATGAATACCCGCATGGGTGTGAGGCTTAACACAGGAATGACCTTGTTGGGCGATGCGGTGCGCGCCCGACCTAATCTGACCATCCGCGACGAGACGCTGGTCGATGCCGTGTTAGTGGAGCATGGCCAGGCCCAAGGCGTCCGACTGGCGGGCGGGGCGATCATCCTAGCCGGTGAAATCATCCTTTCAGCGGGCACCTATGTCAGCCCGGCGATCCTGATGCGTTCCGGCATTGGCCCCTCTGAGGTGCTGCGAGGCCTTGACATCCCGGTCGTGTCCGAGCTGCCGGTCGGTCGCCGTCTACAGGATCACCCGATGGTCCCGACCGTCTGGTCGATTCGCAAGGAAGCAGTAGGCCTTCCGTATCCACCCATCGGCGCAATGCTGTGGACGGCATCCAACCACGCGACGAACGGCGAGGCAGATCTGAACATCAGCACCGCGACCCTGCCCGACGATGGGCAGACTTCCGACGGCGCGATATTCCTGCTGTTCGCTGCGCTCGTGAGACCGCGTTCCGTGGGTTTCCTCACCATCGCCAGCCGCGATCCCTATGCTGCGCCCATCATCGATCTCGGCTTCCTGACGGACAGCGGTGACCGTGAGCGATTGGTCGATGGTGTCGAAGTCATCCGGAACATTGCGCGTCAGCAGCCTTTTGCCGATATGGTGGGTGCAGAACTGGCGCCGGGCGCGGCAAAGAGCGACCGCGCTTCGATCAAAGCCGCGCTCGTGACCTCTGTGCAGAGCTATCAGCATCCGACCTCCACTGTACCCATGGGCGGACCGCGCGATGCCGGGGCCGTGGTGGATATTGACGGGCACGTTCGTGGCGTCAAGAGCCTGCGAGTCGTCGATGCCTCGATCTGGCCTGACGTGCCCTCCGTCGCAACGGCTTTCCCGACCATGATGCTGGCCGAAAGCATCGCTGCCCGGATGACCTAAGAGAAGTACGCAATCAGTGAAAGCAACCCCGCTCGAAAGAGTGATAGCTCTGAGATTTGCCGCAGGGGCAAGTCAACATCATCAACCCCAACTTGGACACAATCACATGAAACAAGATCATCTCACAAGCGACATCACGCTCGCCACCGCCGCACCCGCACACACGCAAGAGGCTGGCAAGGGTCTGACCGCAGCGCAATTGCTGAAGCGCAGTCTGGACACTTTCCTAGCCAAAGATATTAAGGGCTGGGCTGAACTCTGCGACGAAAACGTCGTCGTCAAATTTCCCTTCGCGCCCGAGGTGGCGTCCAGAAAGCTGGTGGGCCGAGCGGCTATCTACGAGTATTTGAAGAACTATCCCAGCGTCATTGACGTGCAGCGGACTCCCACGCTGAAGATCAACTTCTACCAATGACCCCAACATGGCTATTGCCGAATGGAGCGTCTCAGGCCCGGTGATCAGTAACGGCAACCCCTATGAAATGAGCTACGCCACGTTTGCCACGGTCAAGAACGGGCTAATCGTCACCTACCGCGAGTACTGGAACCCGATGGCGTTCATGGCCGCCATGGGCGGCGAAAAGTTCTGAGGTCGCAAAAGGAGATTGCCAAATGAGTCTCAAATTCAGACAACGAAGGCTCATTTGGTGCACTGTGAGCACGAGCAGTGCTTCCTCAACCATTTCATTTTATATTTGCGGCGGTCTTCACCGCCTTGAAGGACACGAGATGCAATATCTAACCCATATCGACTGCGCGACGCTGACGTTCATGACTCAGGGTAACTTTCGCTATGTGGACACGACCGGTCAGCAAGGCGTTTTGGCGGCTGGCGGTGTTGAATAGATGAAGGCAGGAAACGGCGTGTGGCACTCAGACACCCCCGTTGGCGACACGCAGGTTAAAGGCTTCCAGCTCTGGATCGCTTTGCCCGCTGCGGAAGAAAACACGCCTGCGCAAAGCATCTACCTGACTCCGTCCGACGTGCCGCAGGAAGGGCCTGCGCGGGCACTGCGCGGGCGCTATGGCGAGGCGAAAAGCCCTATCAACGCACTGGCGCAGATGACATACCTCTCCGTCTCCATGCGTCGTAGCCAATGCTTGAATTTCTTGACTTTCCATCGCAATATATTCAAAGGAATTTACGTTGATTGGCTACGGATTGTTGCGATCGCGCAGCGTGTGCATAGCACGTATCGCCTTTTCCAACCAATCTAAATAAGTCTGTTCCCGTTGCTTCACTAAGTCCAAAACTAGTCGATGCAGTTTTTGTTCACGCGATGCAGTCGGATTACTCAAAGATAGAGTCTTGATCGTTTCACACTGGGCTAGCTTTTCTTGCCGTGCTTCGAGTTCCTGCTCTAGCAGATACACGATCGCCTCGTTCGGCAACTGAGCCGCAAAATAGAGTTGCACCAGCAACGGCTCTCGCAACACGGGCAGGGGCTGATGCGTCTGAAGCCAGTGGGTCAACTCTGCTTCGCCTGCTTCGGTAATCCAGTAAACCTTGCGATTGGGGCGATCGTGCTGAATCTCGACGGTACAGGTAATCCACCCCTGTGACTCCAGTTTGTCTAAAGTCCGATAAATCTGTGCCTGATCTGCTTGCCACAGATGGGAAATGCAATCGTCAAAACACTTGGTTTTGAGGTCGTAGCCTGTCCGCTCCTGTTGTTGGAGCAGACCCAGAATCACATCGGCAAGAGACATAGGCGGTTTACCGAACGAATAGGGAGGACAAGCCCTACCTATAGAATTGATATACTTCTATGCTAATATATGATTAATCATATATAGGATAAGTTTTATAAACTGTCTGCCTGGAGGCAACTGTATGACAACTCAAACTCAAACACTCCGAACCGTTGCTGGAATCATTAATAGTGTAGAAACGCTTGAAGGAGGGGGCTTGCTGGTGCGTCGTCCTTTTCCCAAGAGTAGCTTTTCCGAGTTTGACCCCTTTCTCCTCCTCGATGAATTGGGTCCCGTGAACCAGAAGCCCGGTCAAGCAAAGGGCGCACCGGATCATCCCCATCGTGGCTTTGAAACCGTCAGCTACGTCCTGGATGGACGGCTGGAACACAAGGACTCGGTCGGTCATGCCGGACTGCTCAATCCTGGCGATGTGCAGTGGATGACCGCGGGGGCAGGCGTAGTGCATTCCGAAATGCCAGAAGCTGAGTTTACCCGCACGGGTGGGCGACTGCACGGCATTCAACTCTGGGTCAACTTGCCGCAGCGGGACAAGATGATTGCTCCTCGCTATCAGGAAATTCCATCGACGCAAATTCCGGTGGCTCACACCAAAGATGGGTCTGTGACAGTGCGCGTGATTGCGGGAGAAGCGTTGGGGGCGAAAGCGGTGATTGAAACCCGCACCCCGATTATCTACCTGCACTTCACGCTACAACCGGAAGCAAGCATTGTTCAAGCGATACCGAAAGAGTACAACGCCTTTACCTATGTCCTCAATGGATCTGGTTTATTTGGCACTGAGCAGGAACGGGGTGAGGATGGGCAAATGGTAATTTTTGCACCTGATGGTGAGGAAGTGGCGATCGCCAATCCTGCCGATGCCACCCAACCCCTCGATCTACTGCTGATTGCTGGAGTGCCGCTGAATGAACCTGTGGTACGCTATGGTCCCTTTGTGATGAACACTGAAGCCGAAATCTTGCAAGCGATCGACGATTACCGAAATGGAAGGATGGGACAGATTCATGCTTAACACGCTTCAAAACCGCATTACCCAACATCAACTTCTGACCAATATACGCATCAAGTTATTGCATTTGCATAAACTGTTGTTGGATACAGAGCGTATTCATTACGAACAGGTGCGCGGACGGGTCTCTAACAGTGAATTGCTGCAACTGGCGATCGATCACGATCAATTTGCCTGGTTGCATCGCCTTTCAGAATTGATTGTGCAAATTGATGAGTTAATCGACTCTGATGAGCCTATCACCTCCGAGGCGATCGGTGCTCTCATTGCTGATGTTCGGATTCTACTCACACCTGATGAAGCTGGAAATGACTTTGCTGTGAAGTATGATGCGGCGTTTCAACGCAACCCCGATGTGGTGTTAGCTCATGCTGATTTGGTCACACTGCTAGCGACTAAAGTTCAACTATAAATTGAGCAGTTCGTCTAGATTAAATTTAATCTGGACGAACTGCTTTTATGCATTGTATTTGGCGAATCGTAAGCATTCGCAACGTGTTCAGGTGTTTATTGATTTCCTAATTCAGCGATTTGGGAATCCGCCCTATTGAGAAAGAAACGTTTGACGGACGATACTGCCTACTCTGACAATTAATCTGCGAACTGATGTATTTCCTAAACGAATCGATGCGCCCGATTCTAACTTAAGTTATAGCTAGCCTTCTACTCTGAGATGGCATGGTTACTCTATCAATTTGCACTGTAAAAAATTTAACTTGCTATAGACGACAGCTTGAAGGCGATCTCCTATATTAAATGTATGCAAACAGAGATGCAATCAATGGATTGAGCAAGTTAATTGCAAGATTCCCTTGATGCAGATGTAGAAAGATGAACGACGATCGCAGCCACAGTTCCTTACTTGTCCCACCTTCAACCCAAGATTGGATGCAAGGTGTGCTGAGTGCCAAGGTCGTGCTAGTGATGTATGGAGACTATCAAGACTCCAGAAGTGCGGACGTTTACAAGCTGATTAAAGCGATCAAACGAGAGCTTAGGGCTGTTTTTGGAGAGGATTATTTATGCTTTATCTTCCGTCATTTTCCGCAAACACAGATCCATCCTCATGCTCAACGAGCCGTCCAAGCTGCCGAAGCCGCCGCTGCCCAAGGACAGTTTTGGTTAATGAATGATACTTTATTTACCCATAAACAAAGGTTAGAGAATGGTTATCTTGTCGAGTATGCCAATGATTTAGGGCTTGATATCCCTCAGTTTCTCAAAGACCTGTCTAAGCAGGTGCATATCAATCGTATCAATGAAGAGATCGAAAGCGCAATACACAGTGGAGTAACGACTGCCCCAGCCCTATTTATCAATCACATTCGATATACCAAACGCTGGAAAATGACAGAGTTGATGACAGCTATTGTTGCTGCAAGTCACTAAGCTCTATTCATATCTAACTTGTTTGTTAATGCTAGTATCCGCGATCGCCCTTACTACAAAAATCAGGAGGTTACACCAACATGGTTCAAGAGCAAACTGTAAACAAACCAGAAAATGTACAGGCAACTCCCAACCTGACACCCGCTCAGGAGTTTTTGCAAGAACTCTGGTCAGAGCATCTGCGGCACGAGTTTGGCACTCACAACACGGAAAATGCCCTCGCCACGATGGTTGAGGATGCTTACGTCAACCACATTCCGGTAATGACTGGGGGAGTAGGGAAACCAGCACTGCGCGAGTTTTATTCCAAATACTTCATTCCACAAATACCGCCGGACATGGAGCTGACCCCAATCTCGCGCACAATCGGGACCGATCGGCTCGTCGATGAAATGGTGGGTAACGTTCACTCATACCGTTCGGATGGACTGGATGCTACCCGGCATTGCTCCGACAGGGAAACGGGTTGAAGTGCCAGTGGTAGTGATTGTCCAGTTCCGTGACGGCAAGCTAGCCCATGAGCACCTCTACTGGGATCAGGCGAGTGTATTGATTCAACTTGGCTTGCTCGATCCTGGTACGCTGCCCGTTGTAGGGGTTGACAGTGCGCGCAAGGCGATCGATCCCAACTTACCTTCAAACACACTAATTCATTGCGCCAGCGATGGCGACTCAGCATGAAATACAACACCGGCATTTCTCACTAACAGATTAGTAACCTGGTAGTAGTGCCATCCTAGCTGTCTTGCGCCAATTTCTTGAAAACAACACACTGTCTATTTTGACTTAGCAGTCAAAATAGAGTTAAACATAAGCTCTATCTAGCTTTCAGTGATTGGGAGCGCAAAACTTGTGAGCAATGCGGGTGATAGCACTGTGCGGGAACAACGGGCGGTGCTTGAAACACATCGGCAGGAGGTTAAGGAGCGACTGTGTGAACTCAGTTGCCATTTGAAAGCGATTGAGAAAAAAATCAATCGCTGTAAACAAGAGGAACAAATTAAGTACTCCAAGGAAATTGAAAGAAGTTAACTATGAATGTGCTAATTGTCTATGCCCATCACGAACCCAAGTCCTTTAATGGCGCACTGAAAGACATCGCTGTTGCGGTTTTGACCGAGGTAGGCCACCAAGTAAAAGTGTCGGATTTGTATGCCATGAATTTCAAAGCCATTGCCGACCGGGCTGACTTTAAGGAGATGCTAGAGCCCGACTATTTGAAGTACGGGATTGAGCAGCGACATGCTTACGAAAACGATGCGCTAGCTGACGATATCAAGGCTGAACAAGAAAAGCTGCGTTGGGCAGACTTGCTAATCCTCCAATTTCCAATTTATTGGTTCTCGATGCCCGCCATTCTCAAGGGCTGGGTGGACCGGGTGTTCACGGCGGGCTTTGCCTACAGCAAAGGTATGTCTTACGACACTGGCGGATTGAAAGGCAAGCGAGCAATGCTTTCGTTCACTACTGGCGATCCGTTCGATACCTATGCCCACAACGGTCGTCATGGTGATATAGACATAGTGCTCTGGCCAATTCAGAACGGTATTCTCCGCTTTGTCGGCTTCGATGTTCTACCTCCATTTATTGCTTGGTCTGCTGCCAGAGGGGGTCAAGAGATTCGTGAGCACCACTTGGTTGACTATCGTGACAGACTTCTTGCCCTAGACAGGACGGAGCCGCTATTTTTTCATTTAGTAGAGGATTACAACGAGTCGTGGCAGCTTCGACCAAGCATTGAAGCACGTACACCGGGGCAGAGAACGATGGCCCGAGATGAGTGTGTAAGCTTACGGAATGCTCAAGTCTTGCAACTAGGAAGTTCGCTTCTTGCAGAATAGCAATATCCGCGCAACTCTGATCGCATTTGGTGCTGCGGGTGCAACAGTGGTGTTCTCCGGTAGACGCGACGCAGAAGGAGAAAAAACTGCCAAATTAATCCGTGAGATAGGCGCTGAATGTTTATATGTCCATTCAGATGCCTCGAATGAGGAAGACATCAAAGCGTTAGTGCAAAAGACAGTTGCAACCTACGGGCGGCTCGACTATGCCTTCAATAATGCAGGCATTGACGGTTTTTTTAAGCCTCTGCATGAACAATCAATTGAAGACTTTGACAACCTGATGGCAGTCAATGTTCGGGGACTGTTTTTGTGCATGAAGTACGAGATTGAGCAAATGTTGTCTCAAGGATCTGGTGTGATCGTGAACAATTCGTCAACGAGTGGTCTCGTTGCATTTCCGGAGACTTCTCCTTACGTTGCCAGCAAACATGCAGTAATGGGGCTGACGCGATCGGCGGCGCTGGACTATGCCAAGCAAGGCATCCGGGTTAATGCGGTGAATCCTGGAGGCACTACGACTGAAATGCTCGATCGCGCCTTTAGGCAACTGGGTATCACAGCGGATGATTTAGACTCTTTGGTTCCAATGGGTCGGATCGGTCAGGCAACGGAAATTGCTCAAGCAGTTGTGTTTCTCTGCTCTGATGCTGCGAGCTACATCACTGGGCAACCCTTAGCGATCGATGGCGGATATACAGTGAGTTGATTTTTGATTGTTGATCGTGGAATCACAGTGAATCGATCCATTTCAAGAGAGAACAACCGGACTTGATTTTAGGAGAAACAGAATGACATTTCAGGATAAAGTGGCGTTAGTCACTGGCGGAACTTCAGGAATTGGTCGTGCAACTGCAGTTGCGTTCGGGGAAGCTGGTGCAAAAGTGGTGCTCTCCGGGAGACGGAAGGCAGAAGGTGAAGAAACTGCTGCACTGATTCGCGATACCGGAGCAGAGTGCCTCTTTGTGCGATCGGACGTATCCGATGAAGCAGAAGTTCAAGCTTTAGTCGATAAAGCGATCGCCACCTACGGCAGACTCGATTGTGCCTTTAACAATGCTGGGATTGAGCCTCCTCTCAAACCACTGCACAAACAATCGATTGAGGATTTTGACAAACTGATGTCGATTAATGTGCGGGGGCTGTTCTTGTGTATGAGATACGAGATTCAACAGATGCTCAACCAAGGATCAGGTGTGATTATCAATAATTCGTCAATGGGTGGGTTAATTGCTTTTCCAGGAATATCTCCCTATATTGCCAGCAAACACGCGGTAATGGGGCTGACACGCTCTGCTGCACTCGATTATGCCAAACAAGGTATTCGGATTAATGCTGTCAATCCTGGACTGATTGCTACTGCAATGATGGTTCGCCTGAGTAGTGGCTCGACTGATGATGTAGGGTCTACGGTTCCAATGGGTCGTATGGGTCAGGCAGCAGAAATTGCTCAAGCGGTTGTTTTTCTGTGTTCTGATGCTGCCAGCTACATCACGGGACAACCTTTGGTAATCGATGGCGGATATACAGTGAGTTGATTTTTGATTTTTGATGGTGGACTCACAGTGAATCGATCCATTTCAAGAGAAAACAACCGGACTTAATTTTAGGAGAAACAGAATGACATTTCAGGATAAAGTGGCGTTAGTCACTGGTGGCACATCGGGAATTGGCAGAGCAACAGCGATCGCTTATGCCCAACAACAAGCAAAGGTGGTGGTGGTTGGCCGTCGAGTTGATGAGGGTGAAGAAACTGTTCGATTGATTAAGGAAGCTGGCGGAGAGGCGATTTTTGTGCAAGCAGATGTCACGAAAGAAGCCGATGTTAAAGCAACGGTTGATAAAGCGGTTGGCGTTTTTGGTCGGTTAGATATTGCCTTTAATAATGCAGGAACTGTCGGCGAAAATCCCTCATTGATTGAGCAAACAGAAGCAGAATACGATCGCATGATGAACGTCAATGTCAAAGGCATTTGGTTGTCGATGAAGTATGAAATCGCTCAGATGTTGAAACAGGGAAGTGGTTCGATCGTCAATACGGCATCTGCGAATGGAGTCATTGCACTTCCTGGCGTACCCCTCTACACCGCGAGTAAACATGCGGTAGTCGGCTTAACAAAAGCTGCTGCCCTTCAATATGCCAAAGTGGGGATTCGCATCAATGTCGTTGCACCAGCGGCAATCGAAACAGATATGTTTGAAGCAGCTACAGGTGGGCAGGATGAAGCCAAAGCTTACATAACAGGACTTCACCCGATCGGACGAATTGGAACACCGCTTGAAGTTGCAAATGCAGTCCTGTTTTTATCATCTGACCTGGCATCGTTCACAACAGGTACAACATTGATGGTAGATGGTGGGCTTGTAACGCAGTAGTCGATCGGCAGTGCGAAATGTTTGATACAGCACTTCAAGCGACTCACTAAAGCAACACTGAAATAGGTTCGCTAATTCCATAGGAAACTCCATAGGAATCTGCAAGAAGTTAAATGTTGGAACTGACTACACTCAAGTGAACTAAGACAAAGAGAACTTAGGAGTTGATGATTATCTCCAAAGTTGGAGAACAGAAAAAGATGATGAACCAAAACAAAGAGATTTACGAGTGCGTCATTGTCGGTGGCGGTTCCGCTGGACTCAGTGCGGCACTGCTTTTAGGCAGAAGTCGCCGTCGCGTGTTAGTCTGCGACAAAGGGAATCCGCGTAACGCTCCCGCACACGAGTCGCACGGCTTTTTCACCCGCGATGGTATCAGTCCGCATGAACTTTTAAGCATCGGGCGCGACCAACTCAAACCTTATAAAAGCGTTGAATTTCAAGCGATCGGGGTCAAGGAAATCAACCCATCCGGCAATCAATTTGAAGTTGTGTTTGAGGATGGCACGATCAAAAAAACGCGCAAAATTTTGCTGGCTTTCGGGGTAATGGATGAATTTCCAGCTCTCGAAAACTTTGGTGATTTCTGGGGCAAAAGCGTATTTCAATGTCCCTATTGCCATGCCTGGGAAGTGCGCGACGAGCCGCTTGCCATTGTTGGAAATGGCGAAACGGGCATTGAAATGGCGGCATTGCTGAAAAATTGGAGTGCTGATTTAGTCCTCTGCACCAACGGCAAAGCCGATCTAACCGCTGATCAAAGAACACTGTTGGAAAACCACAAAATCCTTGTTCGCGAAGAGAAAATCATCCGACTCGAAGGCGATAACGGACAATTAGAAAACATCGTTTTTGAGACAAACGAGAAAATTGCGCGTCGCGGAATACTGATCCGACTAAAGCAAACACTCCGTTCAAACCTAGCTGAAAAGTTAGGCTGTGAGTTGAATGAATTCAATTTAATCAAGACGACCAATGTTTTTAACGAAACTAGCGTCAAAGGCGTTTATGCGGCAGGTGACATCACTTCACCCATGCAAGGGATCGCCGTTGCTGTTTTTCAGGGTAGCGTTGCTGCTGGCGGCTTAAATCACTTTCTGATTATGGAAGATTTCGTCTAAATCAAGGTAATTCAATCTTCATCAGAACAAGCATCGTGGCTGGTCTAGTTTCATAGACCAAGAGAGTAGGGAAAACCTTCTCTCCAACAGGGTTAGGCTTTTTAACTAAGGAGAAATCATGAAATCCAATCAAAGCGTCGTCATAGAGCGACTGCAACAAGCACAGAACGCGCATGACCTGGAAGCGCTTTTAGCCTGCTTTGCACCTAACTTTCAGGGCAATCATCCACTTCATCCTGAGAGAGGTTTCGAGGGAATTGAGGATGTCCCTAAGAATTGGTCTGTCATATTCCACAACATCCCAGACTTTCACTCAGAGTTGCTCCGTTTGGCAGTTGAGGGTGACACGACCTGGGCTGAGTGGTACTGGTTTGGTGCGAACCGTTCGCTTTAAATGAGTTTATGACTCAGAGAAAAGCGGTTAATTGTTAAGCAAAGTTACATAAAAAAATAACGAGAATTAACAATTAAACAACTTAAGGTTCGTGTTGGTGAGGAAAATATTCCAAGTC
>DATNPK010000008.1 GCA_036703275.1 Coleofasciculaceae cyanobacterium
GTGCAGTTGATGCTGGAGATGATTTTGAATTAAGAGCTAATGGCGATCGCGCTGAATTTGAACGCTTAAACTTAGGCAACTTTACCCTAAACGTAGATAACGTCGAGCAGTTTGAAATCAATGGTGGTGGCGGTGATGACATCCTCAATGTCAGAGATTTAACTGGTACTGATGTCCAGAAAGTGAACTTTACTGGTGGCGAAGGTAATGATACTTTCAATGCTAGCTATACTGGTGTTGATGTTGCGGCTTATGGCGATGAAGGTAACGATAGTTTAACTGGGGGTAGGGGTAATGACTTACTAGAAGGTGGAAACGGAGATAATCTATTAACAGGTGGAGAAGGTAAAGACACTTTTGTCCTCGGTTTCGATGGTATTGATACTATTGCTGACTTTAACTTTGCCGAAGGTGACAAAATTCAAATTTCTTCTATGGAATTAGGTGCATCTTCTTATGATTCTCTAAACTACAATGCCAACGAACATAAATTGTATTGGAATCAAACTGAACTAGCAGTGTTAGATAATTCAGTTTCAGAATTTAATATTACTGAAAATATTGAATTAGTTTAGGTTAAAAGCGATCAGATTTAGTTTGATGTAAAGACAAAAGAAGTAGGAGTCAGGCAATAAGCTTGATTCCTACTTTTTCAATACCCCCAAGGGAATTTGAATCCCTGTCGCCTCCGTGAAAGGGAGGTGTCCTAGGCCACTAGACGATGGGGGCTTAGACTCTTTGCTAGTCATTTCGTTAACTGGCAACGTTTTTAAATATATCGAATATTCTTGTTACTGTCAACAATTCACCCAGAAAAAGTTTCTCATCAGCAAACTAAAACTACTGAATGCCCCGCTGCATTTGCCTAAGTCGCTTTTGCGCCACAGGATCGAGGGTATTAAATAAAAAGCGACCAGAAGGTTGCTTCTTGGTCTGCTTTTTAGTTCTGCTTTTGGTTTTCTGGGCTGTTTGTTCCACTTCTCTAGCTAGCATTGGAGCCGAAAGCCATTCTGCCCCATAACCAACTACGGTTAACTGCTGGGCGCGATCGCTAGTAGCTACAATTAAACGAGTCGACTCCTGCTGATATTTTTTGCGGGAAAATGTCGCACAGAATTTTTCAATATAAGTATCGGCAGTTTCGGCAAAAGCGGTGTAATGTACCGATAAAGCAGAGGTATGTATCTCAGTACTGCGGGGCGTGTCTTGATAGTGAGCATCAAAGACTACCTTAGTGCGGTATGCTACGGCAGCACTGTAGTTAATTAAGCATTCGACTAACTCATGACGGGCAGCTTCTAAGCCGTGGCGATCGCGACTTTTTTTTAAGTCCGACCAGTCGCCGACGATATTATAACCATCGACGAGTAGTATTGCCTGGTAGGAAGAAGGGGACATTGCAACGGTTTTTTATACAAATTGAATCATGATTTCATCCTTATTCTAAGCAAATTTGTTAACAAAAAGTTAAATTAGCTTAAAAAGCTTTAGCTTGAATTACTTACAATAACAGCTTCTCACTTAAGGAATTTGTACATAAATCACATTACATTCTATTAATGCTGCTCCGTTGCTAACAGTTTTTGTTTCAGAAGTTGCGGATTTCCCTGAGCTACAACTTTTCCTCCTTCGAGCAAGAAAGCTCCATCACAGTAATCTAGTTCTTCTAGGCGATGGGTCACCCAAAGCGCAGTAAGCCCACGCTTTTTGACTAAATTTTTTACCTGCGCTACTAATTCTAATTGAGTATCAGGATCGAGTAGAGCAGTAGGTTCATCAAACAAAATTGCTTCACAGTTACGGGCAATTGCTCCAGCGATCGCAATCCTTTGTTTTTGTCCTCCACTTAGAGCATGAATTGGTCGTCTTTCTAAATCTAGTAGATTTACCGCATCTAAAGCCTCTTTCACTCTTTGTCTAGTCTGTATTTGAGATAAGTTTTCACTTACCAAACCAAAGGCAATATCTGCACCAACAGTAGGCATAACTAATTGATGGTCAGGATTTTGAAAGACAAATCCAGTTTTGTAGGGCATTACAATCGACCCAGAATCAGGAATTAATAACCCAGCTAATAGCCTTAATAAAGTAGATTTACCACTACCATTATTGCCCAACAGCATCCAGAACTCTCCTTGAGGAACTTGGAGAGAACAACCCTTCAATACCATCGCCTCAAATGTCCAACCAAAATGGATGTTGTCCACTTTGATAATTGATGATTTATCGGACTCAGTATCAATAGAAGAAATCATTACTTATCAGCAACAGCAGCAAAAAATCCCGGTACTCTTCCTTCTGCCATACCACCAGACTTTTTGTTAACGCTGACAGCATTAATTAGGTTACCTTTGACCGCTACTTTTTTATCCTCTTCTTTGTCACAGGTAAGTTCGACTAAATCAGAACTGCCAGAGCGCATTGCCTGAAGAATTTCTTGATACAGGCTTTCAGCAGCTTTAGATTCTTTACGCTGTACTGAGATGGGTAAGGGAAGGTCTTGTAAAACTATATCGATGGTAAACATGAAACTCTCATCATAAAAATTGCAACAATTTGATTATCTTCCAGATTCACCTAATTTCGCATCCTTATTTTTGTTTAATCTAGGATAAATTTAATTTTTTCTTTGGATTTGACCTGGAAATTCCAATTGTTTTCTTCTAAGATGTGTAATATAAGTAAAGAAAAGTTAACTTTTCTCACAATCGACTTGATGTAATTTCGTGTCAAGTCCTGAAATTGTAATAATTCCTAACGATCTTATAAGTATTATTTTGGAGATCTAGTATATGACAATAGCAGTAGGACGCGCGCCAGCCAAACGCGGCATCTTTGATGCGGTAGACGACTGGCTCAAGCGCGATCGCTTTGTATTCGTAGGATGGTCAGGAATCCTACTTTTCCCCTGTGCCTACATGGCAATTGGAGGATGGCTAACCTGCACCACATTCGTAACCAGTTGGTACACTCACGGATTAGCTTCTTCATACCTAGAAGGATGTAACTTCCTAACCGTAGCAGCATCAACACCCGCAGACAGCATGGGACACTCGCTGTTATTTTTATGGGGACCAGAGGCAGGGTGGAGTTTCACCCGCTGGTGTCAAATCGGGGGACTGTGGGCGTTTATCGCACTACACGGTGCTTTTGCGCTAATTGGCTTCATGCTCAGACAATTTGAAATCTCGCGTTTAGTCGGAATACGACCTTATAACGCGATCGCTTTTAGTGCGCCCATCGCCGTATTTGTCTCAGTATTTTTGCTTTATCCACTA
>DATNPK010000009.1 GCA_036703275.1 Coleofasciculaceae cyanobacterium
AAAGATGTTTTTCCTGGTTTCAAAGAAAATATAGACGTTTAGTTGTTCGCTGGGAACGTCAACCTCTTGTTTTTGATGGTTTTTTAGCTTTAGCAACAATCCATATGTGGATCACTAAAATCATATTAGTGGGATAGGTTCCTGTAATTACTGCTCCACCTTGCATCGCTCTAGAAAGTTCTCGATATAAAATCCTATATCTATCTTTCCATCTTCGTACCCCCACCACATTGAATTAATTGTCTTTGCGAAGCGATGTCTTCGACGCGGCTATCGCGACACGAAGTTATATCCGAAGGTGTATCCTTTAGGAGTCCTTTAGGGCAATCGCGAGTAACAAATTCCCAATCGGCAGGAGGAATAAACTTCTGTTCTATTTGGACGATATAGAACTAAACTGATGTCTCAAGCAGAGCATTTATTATAATTTCGGCAATTTTGCTTTCATGTATTTTGGCTTTATTTCCTGAAGAGCCTTCGTAAGGTGATTCCTTTTTTTGTTTAAATACATTTTGCAGAACACTTGCGGCTTTGGTTCCAAATTGATTTGCTTTTAGAAATAAAGAAGCTGTTTCCATATCTCTACTATATGGACCGAAAGAATTATACGTATCAAGACGCTGCTTAATTCTTTGAGGCTTTTTCATTAACTCAGGATATAAATATGCATGATAATCATCAACATTAAAGCACACACGTTCAGAAAATGGAAAACTGTTCCTGTTGCAGCTTTTAATTAATCTTTGATTTAATTCATTGTCAGGCATCATTGGTAAGTCCACGTCTTTTTCTGCTATACCATGATCCCAAGATAATCCTCTCAAGCCTCTTGATTCAGAAACCAAAACTAGTGAATCGAGATCTTTTTCTTGTACCCATACATCATTACTGCCGAGTCGGACGACCTCCTGTGCCCCAGCCGCAAAAATCTCATGAAAAGCATGGGCAGCTCCGCTTGCTCCCATTGGTACATATGCAAAGAAAAATTCTTCGCTTACACTCCCACAGTTTATACTCCCCGCTATAACACCAATACCCCAAGATTGTATTTTTACAATAGGGTTTTCTAAAAACTTAGAAGATAAACGAAGAGAACGCTCGGGATTGGAGCTAACGATGCCCTTTTCAGGGATAGTTTCTTTAACAATAACGTTTTGTTCAATTGTAAATGAACATTTTTTCATGATCGCCTCGTAATTTTATAATAGAAGTATTTATGCAATGAAGATGGTAGAAAAAGCAGTTGCAGAAAAGACAGCAAGGCAAGGATCTTAATAAAATATTAACTATGCTTCTTCAAGAATTTTATACACGGTAGATCGCCCTATTCTAAGTTGCTTGGCGATCGCCAAGCAAACACTTAACTAACTCTCCGTCTAATTCATCATAAGTAAGAGCATGGAGCGTCTAAGCTCACGTCGAACATTGGTTTAAGAGTCGTAAAGGCTTCTTTTGCTGCTTCAACGCTTTCCAATAAAATTGTTACCAGACCTCATATTGTTGAATTCAAAGCAGTCGCGCCATGTGGATAGTTGAGAAAAAAGTAGGAATATTTACTCACTATTTAACCCTTTCGGGTAAGTTCCAGCCAGGAATAGACAAAGCCAAACATTTCCCATCTAAACAAATGGCAGAATCTATGGTCAAAATTCATGGGGGAGTAGTGCGTCAATTAGATCGAAGTGAGTAGATTGTTTGTTGATTTTAGTTATAAAAGCGATCGCAATTACCCATCTTATAAGATTCAGATCGTACCTTTGACAAATTCCCAAGTTGATAATTAATACAGATAAAAATTAATATAAAAACTACAGTCCTGGTGGCAATGCTACTGGGACTTATATATTTGATAGGGTTATTTATTAGATTTACGGTAGTCCCAAGGCTTCTGATGACTCCCATTCCAAACACCCAACTTATCATCACGAGCAATCTTTTCCGCCCAACCCAAATTCTCGGCACTCTCACAATTACCCGAATATTGTTGATAGTGATAAGCCATGCCAGCTTCAACCATTGCTGTGTTGAGGTGAATTTCCCCTTCATAGTCAAGTTTAATCGGTATCCATAACTCCGCTACAGTGCGCCCATAACGGTCTTCTTCAATAGGTAGAACATGGATTGTACTGTTGCTCTTAGCAATGAGCGATTGGCTACGCCACCTCCGAAGGAGATCGCAAGTAATCTCTAGATTCAATCCCCAATGGCTGTTTAATCTCTGGAGTTATGTTGATGCCACAGAGTCTAATCTTTAATTCTTCGTTACCTCTGACGACTCTTAAGGTATCGCCATCATGGATGCTACCTGGCTTGACTTGCCATTGTTGGGCATAATTATCTTTGAATAAGACATTAGCGATTGCCTTTTCTGTTGAGCCATTAATAGCCTTTCGGTTGGCAAGGACACCAATCAAGACGAGAATTAGACCGACTAATAAACTAGAACTGTTAAAGAGTTTTTTCATGTGCTTAGGAAAGAACGAGATAATCTTAATCTTCCCCAAACAAACAAATGAATATAATTAGTTGTGCACAATGTACCATATAAGATACAGTCAATAGAGGGCGAAGATTGAAAAGACTACACACTGGCTCTAGTTTCGATGATTTCTTACAGGAAGAAGGATTGTATGAAGAATGTAGTGCGATCGCCATTAAACGGGTACTAGCTCGCCAGCTTGAAGAGGAAATGAAGCGACAAAACTTAACTAAAACCGAGATGGCAAAACAGATGCAGACCTCCAGGGCGCAGCTAGATAGACTACTAGATCCTGAAAAAACAGGAGTGAGTATTGAAACTATTACCAGAGCAGCGTCTGTGGTGGGTCGTCAACTGCGAATCGAATTAGTTTAAGTAGGATAATACAATTAAAAAGAAAGCCTCCCGACTGGACATCTAGAAGCTTCCCTTGGAAATAAATCTTAAGTTAAGTATAGCAATGAGTATCAACGTAGAATCAGACCTCAAGGAAATTCTAGGGCAACTCGATCAAAAGCTAGACAATCTTCAAAATGATGTATCTGGTTTAAGACAGCAAGACATTCCCACCATCAACGTCAAACTGGAAAATCTAAGCACAAGAATGTCTCAGGTTGAAAAAACAGTAGATAAAGTATCTACCAACACTGAAACAATACAAAAGGATGTTTCCGATCTTTTAGGGTGCTAAATCCCTAATCATTCCCCGAAGTGGTAGCTGTTACCACCAGCATTTTGACAAAGAGTAATTAGAGCCATTCCCATTAGCTAAGGGTTACAGGCTGATTTTTCTCTAGTTGAGTTCGTCTTTATTTTCGGATGGACTCAACACAACAAAAACTCTATTCTGTTGTGATATGACCCTTTATACCTATCCGAAGCTAACTAACGCAGCGACAGATACAGAACTAATAAGATTATGGATATCTCAGAAGGCTAAAACTACTCAAAAGACTTACATAACTATCAGTAGGCAATTCCTCGCCTTCGCAGGTAAAGAGTTGCGAGAAATTATGCTCGAAGATATTTTGTTGTGGTTGGAATCGTTTCAGTTGCGTCAAGCCAGCCAAAATACGATTAATAATAAGTTAGGAGCTATAAAATCTCTGTTCAGCTTCGGAGTAAAAACGGGTTATTTGTTGGCTAATCCTGTCTCTATGGTCAAGACTCTCAAGCCCAAGGATGCACTAAATGAAAGAATCTTACTGGATGAAGAGGTAAAGAAGCTAATTAATGCAGCTTCTACTCAACGCGATCGCCTGATTCTTATTCTCTTATATATTCTGGGTTTGAGAATATCTGAATTAGTAGGTTTGAATTGGTCGGATTTTCAACCGACTGAGGAAGCAATCGCTGTAACCATATTCGGCAAGGGTCATAAAACTAGAACCTTATTAATCACTCGAACCTTGTGGTCAGAACTTCAGCAGCTGACTAAAAGTGATAAAACCGAAGCGGTGTTTTTATCGAGGTTTGGCAATCGACTCGATCGTCATGCTATCCATCGGTTGATCAAAAAAGCAGTAGAGAAAGCAGGGATTAATCCCCATACTTCCGCTCACTGGCTGCGTCATGCCCATGCTTGTCATAGTTTGAATAATGGTGCGGGAATCGATTTGTTGATGAAGTCTTTAGGGCATAGTTCGTTGGCGGTTACTTCGAGATACCTGCACGTTCAACCGAGTGAGTGTACGAGTAAGTTTATTGAGTTGGATTAGGGAAACGGCGATCGTATACTATGTGTGAAATATCAAACATTTTTTCTGAATTGGAGAAAAGATGAGAGTTCCTGAAAGAAATGACAAAGATGCTAGAGAAGTAATCAAAGCAGGTCACAAACTTGTCTGTCCAGTATGTAGCCATGACCGCTTCTGGTCACGTAAAACTCAAATGAATACTAGAGGAGCTACTTTTTTCAATTTAGACTGGCTAAACAGAAATGCTACAAATTATGTTTGTGACAGATGTGGCTACATCTTTTGGTTTTTTGAGGAGTAATGCGATCTCTCTACTTCTCACCCCGAATATCCAAAGTCACCTCAGCAGTAATCGCTCGCTCATTCTGTCCGAGAATCTTCACCCTTCTTACCTTGCCCCGATAAGGAGAATAAACCGATGTGAGCTTATCTAATTCCTCATCAACTGTATCCAACTGAGTCTGTAGTGAGTTAACTTGCTCCTGCTGCTTCTGCAATGATGTTTGATAGTTAGAAACCTTAAGACTGTGTTCGTACTGCTGCTTTTGATAGTTGAGTTTGGCTTCATCAAGAGAGGCGATCGCTTTCTCGACATTAATCGAAGCTTCTAACTCTCGGCGTTTTAAGTCGGCTAATTTCTGTACTTTCTCCGGCTCGAATACTTGAACGTGCCAGGGGTCTTTATGATAGAATTTCTCAGCGAATCCTTCTATTTGTTGGGTAATAGCATCAAGGTTAAACTGAGCTTGTTTTAATGCTGCCAGTTCGGTCTGAAACTTAGGTTCTGGGACGGGTTTTAGTGCGTTGAGGGGTAATCTGGCTTTGGTGAGAGAGTCATCTAATCTCTGTTTTTTGGCTTGTAGCTTGGTTTTTTCGGTAGTGCGATCGCTGATGATATCTCCTACATTAATTCTCTGACCTTCAGTTACTTTGAGTTCGTCTAGTTGATTGAGAGTCAGGGTTATTGTGTGACGATTTGGAGTAGACTGGGTTTGTTCTTCAGTTATGGGTGCAGTTGCCTGTAAATCGGTGTTGCTGGCATTAACAAAGGCAAAGGCAGCAACGGCTAAAAGGACATAGCCCAATAGATTATAAACAGACAGGTTAAGATGTCGCTTCATCACAGTTCACCGTTATTGGTCTTCTGTTATCTGTCATAGTCTATTGGGTGGGGTTTGGGTGTAATCTGAGTTCGGGTACGGGCGATCGCACATATTTTAAGAAACTGCTGGTGATGTACCAGTCACTTTGTTTGTGATAGCTGAAGCAAAGATTATTCCTGCTGTTGCTAGTCCATAGGGGATAAGGTTGCTGAACCATTTCATGAGAGGAACGTGTGAGGGGTCAGTAACCATTTTGGAGTGGTTAGTTAGTGGTTGTCAGCGATCGCGATTCCGACTTGTATCAATATTGGTCTTCTGTGACACACAGTTTCCCGTTTTTCACCTGAACATATGAGTTGTCTCTAGCATATTGATATTCCTTTCTCATATCGGTAATTACAACCTCCGTTGGATTGGTCAAAGCTATGCAGCAAAACATATCGCCATCTTGCTGAATATCTGTTGAAAGAAAACGTTTGTGATTTTCATTTTGCCAGTTTTCCATGTCTTTGTATAATTCACGCATGGAAGGACTTTCAAAATACTGAAGATTGCGTTATTTTTACCTACAGCTTCAATAGTTCAAAATGCTCTTTAAGTAGGCTCATGTCAGCACCAAAGAGCAAAAATTCATACTATTCAACTACAGAATTCGTGAAGCTCAAACTGATTTCAGCATGATCTCCTCCTCCAGTTTCAGTATTTCTAAGTTGAATACCGTGATGAGCAGGTACACCACCTTTTGGTACAGTAAAGCTAACCACCTGTTCATCTTCAAGATCGGTTGTGCTTTCAGACGTACCCTCAAACAGTTTCGCATTCCCCTCAATCTGGACGGTATTATCGTCAACAACTTTAGCTGTGAGTCTGAGTTCGACGCGACATTCCCCTCCCCATCGAACATCTGGAATATCGAGTGCAGAAGCAGGTTGACCCTGATCAAGCATCATTGCCACATTGTATACGCGATGAACCTTTTCATCATTTTGAGGCCAATATTCATCGTCAGTACCATCAATAATTACTGTTCCTGCTACACGTCTTGTCATTTTCAAAACCTCCATCCAATTTCAAGCTCAATTTTGAGGCTAAGTTTTACAAGTCACTTCATTTAGAAAACTTGTTGTAATTTTTTCTCCAATGCCTTACCAATAAGTTCTCTGTATTTGAACATTGCATGGTCTTTAATGCCATCACTACCCCATTCGAGGATATCGTTAGTGCGTCCGTGCATTCTATCGAGAAAGCGATTCCAATAGCCGATATCTTCTACAAATTCGCCTGGCTCAGTGAAATACTTAAAAGTTCCAACATGACTGTATTGACGCGCTCGCGAGGGAATGCGAGTAACGGTATCGTTATTATTGACAAAGCGAAAGGTATAAGGTTTGAAATCAAAATTAAAGTTTCTGGCAAATTCGCGATCGCCAACACGAGGTTGCCCAAATGTATAAAGACCATCCACTGGTCGATCCTCTCCCCGAAAGCGTGCTACGGCTAAAGTCGCTAATGCTCCTCCTAAACTATGACCTGTAAACCACAGAGATTTTTCTTTATTGTCTCGAAAAGCAGCTATTGTTCTTTTTATTTGTTGCCAGACATTATTAAGAGAAGTATAAAAACCAGAATGAACTTTTCCTTCAAATGACCCATCAATAAGTTCCAGGTTTAAGTTAATGATCCAATCCTTTGTTTTTTCAGTCCCTCTAAAAGAAACTACAATGATTTCTTCATTAGACATAACGAAACATTCTGTCCCGTCTTCTGCCTTAATAAACTTAAATTTATCAAACCCCCATTTTTTAACAGTGTTCTGAATTTCATTCTCTTTTCTGTAGGCTAATTCTGCTACCAGAGCAAGACTATATGCGTTCTGCAACTCAAATGCAGTCGTGTTAGGAATGAATTTAAACACTTGATCTATTCCTTCAGGAATTTCCTCAACATTAAGATCGACTACATCTCGATCAATACTTAACATTTGATTATCCTCCTAACATAAAGTTCGTTTAATTAGTACGAATAAAAAATTCGACTAGAAATATACTGTTAGCTCATGTAAGAATGAACTCGTAAAATCAGGCATTTTCCCTTCTCATAACCTAAATAGTAGGAAAAGAAGTTGAGGATTTTGTGAGGTAACTAATTATTCTCAATTAGAGCAATTTTTCTAGATATTATTCAATAATCTAGGCTGCACTACCTTAATTTCTAACGTACCTACAGCATACTGCTCCTTCAAATATATGATCGCCTTCTCCAACCCGCAATAATTCAACTTCAAACTACTCCCCACCAACTCAGCCGTAACCATTTGATTCGGTTCAACGGGAATCTTCACATCTTCAGGAAAATCAATAGTCAACTCACCATTCAAGTAAATCTCAGCCCCAGGATAAGCCTGTTGTAGTTCTTCTAGTTGAGCGATCGCACTTTCATCATCAAAACTAATACTCTTAATCTCAGTCTTGGCAGCTTCACCAACTTCAGTGCTTACCTTACTTGTAATAATCTGTTCACCAGTCTTATAAACTCCTTTGCCATCAGTAACGATAAACTCATTACCTTCATTACCGATAATCAAATATTTACCATCGGCACTAGTGCGATCGCTCGTCCAAAAGCCCTTAATTTCTGCATAGACATTATTAGTACTGGCATTCTGATTGTAGATTTTAACAACACCTTCTCTCAAACCTAGATTCTGCGAGACTTTGTGAGTTATACCGCCACCATTAGCCAGATGGATGCCCAAACTTAGGAGGGCGATAAGCCTAACGGCATGGCGACACGAAGTTAGTCCTTTAGGGCTTCGCTACGCGATTCCCAAAACCCACAATTCACCAGCCCCACCAGTTTTTAATCTTCTTCTCGGATTGCTAACACTAATTGCCCAGGCAGGACAAGGATAGAACAATTGTACGCCTTGCTTGGTAAAAGTATCGGAGAAACAGGAAAGCAGATGACCGAGGCGAAGAGCGATCGCCGTTTTGATATCTCCTAAGAAAAACCTAAAGGAATTGACACAGCAGCGATCGCAACAGTAGCTAGCAGACAATGAGTAATGGAGCGATGGGGGAATCTATCTTCAATCCAAGAGCTAATGGGAAAGAAGATTTTGCCGATGGTGCTAGTAGTGGTGTCTAAGTCGGGAAGTTGAGAGCCAATAATGGCTAGACCTAAAGTTAAAGGGTTAGCAGTGCCTAAAATTAGTGAAGTTCCGTGCCTCGGCGATCGCGCTGTGAGTAATTGACATCATAAGCATTAATTGGTTATCGGTGGTCAACTACCAGTTTTGAATCTTTATTGCAAAGTGTCAGTTATTTGAATCAAAGCACGGTATAACAATCTCAAGAGAATTAAACCAACACTTACTAAAAAGAGAACAATATGTCTGAACTTAGTGTTGCCAAGGGTAGCTGTCTCTGCGGAGCGGTAAGTCTTTCCACCACCAGCATGAATCCTCACGTTGCAGCGTGTCATTGTAATATGTGTCGTAAATGGGGTGGAGGAGCTTTGATGGCAGTTGAGTGTAGCAATGATGTTAGTTTTGAGGGAGAAAAAAACATCGGGCTTTTTCAATCCTCAGAATGGGCGGAACGGGGATTTTGTAAGCAGTGTGGTAGCCATTTGTTTTATAAGTTCAAAGAAAACAACCAATACTACATACCAGCAGGGATTTTTGATAACGAATCTGCTCTTGTTTTAGAGCATCAGGTTTTTATCGACGAAAAACCCGAATATTACTCTTTTGCCAATAAAACCAAAAACATGACGGGGGAAGAGATATTCGCCCAGTTTGCACCAAATTCATCCAAGTAATAACTTTAAACTTACCAGTTCCCAGGATTAAAGATGTTCTTGAGTAAAGCGATCGCTGCATGAGTTATGGCTAACATCGGCGGTAAAAAGATGAAGTTATTTCTTATCAGTTTGGATTGAGAATAGAGCGATGCCTGCGGCTATGCTCCGCAAATCGTCAGTTATTTGGCTCACTGTCTTTCAAAAATTGCCTTGTTTAACCATAAAATTGACAAAAGCTTGAATACGTGGTGAAACCAATCGCCGATCCAAGTAAAGTGCGGTAAAAGGAACAAAAGGTGGTCTATAATCCACTAGAATTTCTTCTAAAATGCCTTCTTTTAGAGCATCAATCGCCATAAAACCTGGCATTTGACTAATTCCTATTCCTAACATTGCAGTTCGACCCACTGCTTCACCATCATCAATAGTTAGTGTTCCTGCAAAATTTCGGCGTTCGACTTGCCCATCAATATTGAAAATCCAAGGCATAGGACGACCTGTTTTGCGATTTCGGAAGTTTAAGCAGTTGTATTGCTCTAACTCATCTGGATGTTGAGGTCGTCCACAGTGTTCTAAATATTCAGGAGTCGCACAGGTAATTAGAGGATCGAGAAACAATCTTCTAGCAATCAAATTAGCATTATCGGCTAAAGTTCCGACGCGAATCACTACATCAAAACCCTCAGCAGCTAAGTCTACATCTCTATCATCAAGGGAAAGCTCGACAGATATTTGGGGATAAGCTTGTAAAAACTGAGTCAATACTCTCGTTCCCCACATCCGACCATAAGCAGCAGACATACTAATTTTTAGCCGTCCACGAGGTTCACTTGAGCTATCTTTGAACTCTTGAGTAATATCGTCCATTTCCTCCAGAAGTCTTTGAGCAACTTCGTAAAACCTTTCTCCTTCAGGAGTCAAACTAACACTGCGAGTAGTGCGATGTAGTAGTTTAACTTTTAACTCTTCTTCTAGCTTGGCTACTGCTTTACTGGTGGCTGGGGGGGAAAGACCTAAAGCGTTGGCAGCTTCGACAAAGCTTTTGGTTTGGGCAACTCGGATAAAGGTTTTGATATTGCTTAAGCTTTTCATTAAGTATTACTGAAAAAAAGTAAATAATAAAACAACTTTTAGCCTATTTATCTTAATTTATCTAGAGATTATTCTTTATTTAGAAACAAAAAAGAGTCGAGATTATGGATAAAATCGTCCGCTTTCATAAAACTGGAGATGCTAGTGTTCTGCAACTTGAAAACGTTCCGCCAAAAAAACCTAGTTTCGGTGAAGTAAGGATAAAAGTATCAGCTTTTGCTTTAAATCGAGCCGAAGTTTACTTTCGCGAAAATCAATATATTCATCCTCCCTCGCTACCATCTCGGATTGGTTATGACGCAGCAGGAGTTATCGATGCGGTGGGTGAAGGAGTAACTAATGTCAAGGTAGGAGATCGGGTTGCAACTTACCCAGCCTTTAATCAAGGAGACTATGGAGTATATGGTGAATGGGCAATCGTTCCTGCTCATGCCGTTATGAAATATCCTACTCATCTTGCTCCAGAAGAAGCTGCCACTATAGGAGTACAGTACATGACAGGCTATTTCGCCCTGTTTGAACATGGAAAACTTAAGAAAGGCGATCGCATTTTAATTACCGCAGCCAGTAGCAGTACAGGTGTTGCTGCCATAAATCTTGCTAAATCAATAGGAGCTACCGTAATTGCCACTACTCGTACATCAGCCAAAAAACAACAGCTCATTGAACTCGGTGCAGATTATGTCATTGTCACTCAGTCAGAAGATTTAGTGAAAACGGTTTTAGATATCACCAAGGGAGCAGGAGTTGAAGTAATTTACGACCCCATTGCAGGTAAAACTATAGAAACCTATGCAGAAATAATTGTACCAACGGGAGTTATCGTTATTTATGGTGTTTTGGATACTACACCCGTGACATTTCCAATATTCCCCTTGTTAATTAAAGGCGTACAAATTTATCCCTACAAAGTTTTTGACTTTACTGGATTACCCATTGTAAATCTTCAGGTTCAGCCAGAGGCTGTTGAGCGAGCAAAAACTTTTATTATAGAGAAATTAAAGGATGGTAGTTTAAAAACAGTAATTGCCAAAAAATTTCCTTTGGAACAGGTTGCCGATGCCCATCGCTTCATGGAATCTAATCAACAGGTTGGAAAGATTGTTGTTACTACGTAGTGTTGTAGAACTATTAGAAAAAGTAAGTAACTTAGCGTTGACTATTTTAGAGGAAAACTAAATCATGAAAATTTCAATTTTAGGTGCGGGAAACGTTGGTGGTACTTTGGGTAAAAGGTGGGCAAATAAAGGTCATGAAGTCTTTTTTTGTGTCCGCCATCCTAACGATGAAAAGACTCAAGATCTAATTAAAGACATTGGGAATAATGCTCAAGCAGGAACTAACTCCGAAGCGATCGCCTTTAGCAAAACATTATCGTCCTCGCCCTTCCCTGGCAAGTAGTTCCCAAAGTATTAGAAGCAGCCGACTTTAGCAACAAAATAATTATTGATGTCACCAACCCCCTAACCTCCGATTTTTCAGGTTTAGAAATTGGTTTTGATACCTCTGGTGCCGAAAAAGTAGCTCAGTGGGCAGAAGAAGCCAAAGTATTTAAAAGCTTCAATCAAACTGGTTGGGAAAACATGGCAAATCCAGTCTACGAAGGAAAAGCAACCGTCATGTTGGTTTGCGGTGATGACGAAGCAGCTAAAAAAACAGTTTTACAACTGGTTAGCGATATCGGGTTTGAAGCGATACAGCGGACGCGACGTAAGGAGCTAATCATGCACGGGCGGTCTTGGGGGTTTCCCCGCAGAGCTTCGCTCAGATCGTCGTCTTCGACGATATCCGAAGGTGTATCCGTGATAGACTGGCGGGCTATTCGCCCCCGCAGCGACTGTATCAAGAAGCGGTCGATGCGGGAAAATTGGAAGTTGCTCGACTAATCGAACCCTTTGGCATGGCTTGGATTCATTTGTCGATTAAACTATGAAGAGATTGGGCATTACGAATAGTTCGTCGTTAACTAAATTTTTTACGGTATTACACAAATTAGGAGGTAAAATTGCCATTTCATAACGTTACTGAATTACCAAAAGGATTCTGCGATCCAGATTCAGCATTGCCTAGTGAGTTATCTACTAGCGACCGCGTTCAAATCACAGAATTATTACACCGCGTTTATCTATGTGAAGATAGCCGAGATGACGCTGCTTTGAAAAAAATATTGACCGAAGATTATATCAACAAACATCCTTTATTTGGCAAACATGAAAGTGCTAGCAGTTTTATTGAGTGGTTTAAAAATACTCCTGTTGGATTCGATGGTATTCGTCACCATTGCTTGAACTCAATAACCCGTAAAGTCGGTCCAGATGTAGCAGAATCAGTTAGTTATATTTTGGTGCTTCAACTTTTTCCTGCCGAGTCTCGTAATGAGTCTCCCAGTGAAGAATTGGACTCATTACTGCCTCGTACTATTGGTCATGGTGTTGTATGCGACCGCTGGATTAAACAAAACGATAGATGGTACTTGCAACATCGTGTTTATCAGCAGATGTCGATTAACTCTGCTTTTCTACCAGATAGCAATAAGCGCAAAGATGCTGCGCGAACCCCACAATAGTTTTTTAAGAAGAAATGCAGAAAGCTTCATTTTTGTTTAATGAAATATTTAATTTTCACTGTCCCAACCTTTTTCTAGCACCTCTAACATTCCCCAACTGTTTCAACGCCATCGCACTAACCAAACAAACACCGCCAGTAATATAAAGTCCTTTATTCCCCGTTCCCATACCAATAAACCTAACTACGGCAAAACTAAACAGCATCGCGATAATCACGGGCATAATGACTACATACTGAGTATGTTCTGGTTTATCCTGCCTCAGCCCCAGCTTCTCCTGTTTGATAATTTTCCTGGCTAGCATTGGATTTCTACCAGCTAGAGGTTGGAGTTCAGCTAATTTAGATTTACTAATCTGTAAACCTTGTTTTATTGCTTCTGTTTCCATCACTTCTCTAATGGCGCGATTGCGCTCCGCGCACTGGCAGAGCCAATCGCTCGGCAACTCCAATTCAATCTCCAACATATCGAGGAAGATATCTTTGCCAGGATTGGCTACAGCAAAACAGACGACTTTCGCCCCAGCACTCATCATGTCTTCAATCCAATAACGAATTGAAGTAGTCAACCTTTTAGCTTCAGGAAATATAAGTAAGGTGTCTTCTCCAGAGTTTTCGAGTATTTCTTGTTTGAGAGCATCAACAGTTAAATCCTTCTCTCCTGTCGGGTCACCATTCTTGTTATATTGGGTTTCCGTCGTTGGGATATCTAACTGCATGGCGATTGCCCTAAAGGACTCGCTTCGCATCGCGCTCCGCGCACTGGCGAAGCCAATCGCAGCCTGAAACTCCCCCGACATTTCCTCATGCAAAGCTAGGGCAAAATCATTTTTACCCGTACCAGCTTCACCCAGAACTATTACAGAATTTCCAGCAGCGATCCCGCAGGGTAGGCGGAGCCTAATCGCCTTGACTACATGATTGAAAGAATCATTATCTTTAAAATCTACCCTTCTACCTGTCCCTTCTGGCTGCGGTGTTGGGCTAGTAGTTGAGTCGCGATCTCTGCTGGTGTCCACTTTGGGTTGGCTACCTCACGGGCGAGCGCTACTTTTTCTCTTAAGTCATCGGGTAAATCATCTTCAGTCATGCGATTGGCTAATTCTCGTATCAATAAGTTAGGTGTTGCCAATTCACGGGCTTTTAGTTGTGCCGCGCCTCTGAGTAGTGCATTTATATCAACGTTGGCAGTAGGTTCTTCAGCTTCAACATAAATACTATTTGGAGCGGAATTTATAGCTAAATCACTATTATTAGAAACTACTAAACCACCATAAACAAAACCATCTCGCTTACCATTTTCAATAACATAAGAACGTAATGCCCTAACTTGGTTGGCTTGGTCAATTGTTAGATAAGCTTTTTTGTTTTCATCCTTGTTGGCTGAGATACCTAGATAGTTTAAATCATCATAGTAAGTTGACTTTTTAAGGTCTAGTTCTGCCATCAAGTCCTCTGGACGGACAATGTTATCTGGGCTGGAATTCTGGTCGCTCATAATATTTTTTTTTTAATTCGATATACATATTATGAAATGCTCAAATAAATTTTTCTGTGATATCAGTCTGGAATTCCAGGATAGGTCTGGAACACAGTCCTAAAGGCAGCTTTAACTTTTAGCTTCAATCTTTTTGTTGGCAATTTAAAGTAAAGTGATCGCTTTGATAAATCAAGTTATTAATATCTAAAGTTTGGGAGTTAATACAACCTAAAAATACAAAAGCAATACAGTAAATTACATTTGTTTACTCATAGTTTGGCTAAATTATCAACTTAAATTATGGCAATTCATCTTTTCGCCTTGGTGAAATTTCGGACATTTGAATATCTATATTTTCACCATTTCGGCATTTTACCCAAGCAGCCAGGAGAAAATCCACCAATTCGGATTTATCTAAATTGATACCTGCCCGTTTGAGTTTGACTAGTTCATCTTCAACATCAAAGTCATTTTCTTTACGGATGTAGTAAGTTCTGCCAATCCAATCAGGATCGCTGCGTTTGCCTGTAGCTGGTCTTCCTCGTTTCTTGTTTGATTCTTCGGGTGCGATCGCTGGTTCTGGGAGTTTTTTCTCTGGAGATGGTTCAGAAGCAGTTTTTTTAGCTTTCTCAGAAGGATTAGATTCGGGTACTGGCTTACTTTCCTCCTTAGTTTTGGCTGCTGTTTCAGGTGATGTAGATTTTTGACGATTCTGTGCCAGCTTTTTAAACATATTGGCTGCATCACTCATGACATTATCTCCTTACCCACTTGCTCGTAATCACCCCAGGCAATTTTTGCCATACGGTCTTTAACTTCATACACGGGTACACCCATGAGGGCTGCTTTTTCATAGGCAATTAACCGTCTAATCTCCGTGTCAAATAACGGTACTCCTGCTAAAGCTGCTCTGGCTTGTTCTGCCATCTTGACGGGTTTAGGATGCACCATTGTTAGTAAGATACGATAGCGATCGCTCTCTAATTCCTGAAGTAAATCTATCGTTTGCAGCAGGGCATCAACCGCCAAAGCATCAGGAGAAGTAGGCAAGATTAAAAGGTTACAGCCATCAGCTAAAGCTTGTAATTCATTTTCATCGGGACGGGCAGCAGTATCGATGGTTCTGTTGCAAAAAATTCAAATGGACAGAAAAAATCTGTGAATAGCTAATTTTTCAAACAGCAATCCCAAAGAGAGAATGAATAAAATCCCTTTGGACTAAAATATCACCTTTATCTATATTTTCAATCTGACCTAAACGCAATGGCATTGGTGATTTCATATCCTCTCAAGGTTCTCCAGGCTGTATGAAAGAATTGAAAATATGATTTATATTTAGCTAACTTTTTCGCAAATCTATGGTCTTGTTCAATTATATTATTGAGATATTTTTTGGGTTTCAATTCACACTCACTAGTTAA